>JASFIT010000055.1:0-16493 GCA_050122535.1 Desulfobacteraceae bacterium
CCCCAGGTAGGAGTTGTTCAGGATGACGACTTTAACCGGGAGATTATATTGTGTCGCTGTTGCCATCTCCTGAATATTCATCTGAATGCTTCCATCGCCCGCAATGTCCACCACCAGCATTTCAGGGTGTGCGATTTGAGCCCCTATGGCTGCTGGTAACCCGAAACCCATACACCCCAATCCCCCTGAAGTGATAAAGGCATTTGGACTGTCAAAGTGGTAATATTGGGCAGCCCACATCTGGTTCTGGCCCACTTCAGTGGTGATAATGGCACTTCCTTTGGTCAATTCATGGAGTTTCTCCACCACAAATTGCGGTTTGATAACCTCTTTCTGTTCATACGCAAGGGGTTTGGTCGCCTTCCACTCCTCTATCTGATTCAGCCACGATTTTCTCTTTTGTTTGAGATTACCCATCCTTTCTTTGCTGAGCAGACTATTCAGTTTTCGGAGCGTAATCTTGCAATCGCCCACGATGGGAATGGCGACCGGGATGTTCTTGCGGATTGAGGTGGGATCAATGTCAATGTGAATGATCTTGGCCTTTGGGGCAAAAGTATCCGTCTTCCCTGTCACCCGATCATCAAAACGGACCCCCACAGCAATCAGGAGATCACATTCTGAGGATGACATGTTGGCCCGATAGGTGCCGTGCATCCCTATCATGCCAAGCCACAATGGATCCTTGGCAGGGAAGCTCCCCAGGCCCATGAGGGTTGCCGTGACTGGGGCATGGATCTTCCTCGCCAGCTGCGTTAATTCTTTTGACGCCTGAGAGAGGATGACTCCTCCCCCTGTGAAGATGACAGGCTTCTTGGCTTCTTTGATCAACTTAATCGCTTTGGGTAACTGCTTGATGTTGGGCTCGTAGGTGGGATTGTACGATTTGAGTTGGATATTCTTCACGGGCTTGTAGTTTGTGGCTCCCTGCACCACATCCTTGGGCAGATCCACGAGCACTGGGCCTGGACGTCCTGATCGGGCAATATAGAATGCCTCTTTGATCGTACTCGCCAGATCCTCCACACGTTGGACCAGGTAGTTGTGTTTGGTGCATGGGCGTGTAATTCCCACAATATCCACTTCTTGAAAGGCGTCATTCCCTATCAAATGACTGGGGACCTGCCCGGTAAGGACGACAAGGGGAATTGAGTCCATGTAGGCAGATGCGATACCGCTCACCGTATTGGTGGCACCCGGCCCGGAGGTCACCAGGCATACCCCAACACCGCCTGACGCACGTGCATAACCATCGGCAGCGTGAATCGCGCCCTGTTCATGCCGGACCAGGATATGCCGTATGTCTGTCTTGACCAACTCATCATAGAGATCAACGACCGCACCACCTGGATAGCCAAATATGGTGTCAACCCCTTCTTCCTGCAATACCTTCATTAAAATCTGTCCGCCTGTTAGTTTAATGATGAACACCCCCTTTATTGCTTCATTATTCGTTGTTAGTTATTCGTTATTACTCATGAGTCGCCAAGACTTGATTCCATATTTTGGCTCGGAGGGATCACTCCCTCCTTTTTGATCAAAAAAAAACCGTTATCAGGTGGGCCTGATAACGGATTTTGATGAACAAGCTTTGATATTATCGCATTATCAGGCCCGGCAGTCTGCTTCCTACTACCAGGAAACGAAGCAACAGGGATACAAATACCCCTGCTACCCCGATAATGACGACAATATTCAAATGACTACGGTTCATCCTCTGTTCCCATGCAGATCTATAGTTTTGTGTCAAAGCTTTATTTTTATGGGCAATAAATGCCTCTTGTCAATCTTTTTTTTCTTCGTGAATTGATTTTTATCAAAAATTCTTTAACTAAAGGCTCAGGGCAACACCCGTTTAGTCAGATTTGAAGTTTGCTGACTTTTTTAATAGATTGAATTAGACTTTTTAAAAGATAACAAGAAAAGGAATTCAAAGATATGGCCGGCCGTGCAAATCTGGATAATATTCATATCATCCTTGCCAAACCCCAGATTCCTGAGAATATCGGGGCTGTTGCTCGGGCCATGACCAATATGGGTATGGCGCACCTCGTGCTCGTGAATCCCAAGAATTGCGATCTATCCCGGGTACTTAGGACGGCCAAAGGCTCCTCCATTGACGTTGTAGAACAAATGGAAGTCTACGATGATCTCGGGCAGGCGCTCGGTCCGTTCCAGTATATCGTAGGCACGACAGCTCGCCTTGGGAACCGTCGGCCTGCCATGGCTGACCCGCGTCAACTTGCCCAGTATCTCATCCCCATCTCGCAAGAAAATCGCGTGGCAATCCTTTTCGGACCCGAAGACAGGGGCCTGTCCAATGACCAGCTCCGTTACTGCCATAAGATCGTCACCATAAATACCGCCTCCTTTTCATCCTTAAACCTTGCCCATGCTGTGATGATTGTCTGTTATGAGATTTTCATGGCCAGCCCTAGACCGAGCGCCACGCCCCTGCCCCGCCTTGCCAATAGCTTTGAACTGGAAGGCATGTATGGGCATCTCCGGGAGGTCCTCATGAAAATCGGATTCATTTATCCGCAAAATCCGGAGCACTGGATGATGAACATCAGACGCTTCCTCTCCCGCCTTCCTTTGAGGGCAAGGGAGGTGAAGATTATCAGGGGCGTCTGCCGGCAAATTGATTGGTACTCGGAACAGGTGGAGAAGAAGGGGAAGGAAGAGAATTGATGCATTTTAATTCTGAACTGCCATATAATCAAACGCCTGGCTGAACTGCATGTTGCCCGTGAGAAAAGTACCAATCAAGTCTATGATTGCTCTAGGGTACAGATGTCACAGGTTTTTGATTATCGCTTTGTATATCACGCCTGCCCAAACAGAGAAGATAGCAAGAAAAAAGATTGCCAGAAGAACCCAAGCGATGAGGTAAAAGACTTTATCAATTCTTGGTTCCACAGGTTTATTATTTGGAACCGCCTTCTCATTGGCTCTCCACTTTTTGATCAGCAACTCCTGAGACACATATACTAAAACTGTGGGAACGATCGCAAAGTAGGGATTCAGGGACAGGCCTAAAAGTTTGTTAAATTCATTGATTATTTCGTAAATGAAAAACCCAAATACTAGACACAATATCGCCCGTGCAATAAAAGAGGCCATTGATGGCTCTCCTCAAGATAAAAAATAAGGAGAAAGTATTTGTTTTGACCGGTGAGGTTATATCACAACAGGATGTGGGTAACTGCTAGTGGTATAATACGAGATCATGTTAAAGAACATTTCTATTTTTCAATGCTTTCCAGTTTTTTTATAAGCGCCTTGGTGTTTTTTTGCTTCCCTTTTTCTCTCAGCTTTTTTTGAGAGGCCGTATAGTACTGGTGTCTTTCCTGGAATTCGAGCGTGTTTCTGTACCATGTAGCATCATCACTCACATCTATTCCTCTTATGCGACGTCCTTCCCTTAATCTTTCATCCAATTGAAAGAAATCTTCTCTGCCCAAGTTGTCGAGATCCGCATCACAAAGGATCTTTTCAACATGCGTTTTCGGTTCAACCTCAGGATCCGTTGCGAGTATCATCTTTTGAACCTTTTCAATTTCGCCCGGCCTGTATCCGATCAACTTAAGGATTCTGCCTGCGATTCGTGCCGCAATCGGCTCATTTTTTTCATACTCTCGAATGTAACCCGTGTCATGAAAGTATGCCGCGGCGATCAATAATTCTCTATCGTGTTCAGAAACTTCTTCTAATTTTGCGAGATTATTGGCAACAGCAACGACGCCCCTGGTAGAATGGAGCGTGTGGTCGGCATTATGATACTTGATACCCGCCGGCAATTCATCCCTGAACAACTCCCTCACATATTGGTCCACCATCTTTAGGCGAGGTGTATGTGGCTTGTATCCTGATTTCATGATTGAGTTTGCTGGCAGAGGTTATCAATCTGATAGGAAAAGCTTAGACTTATGAAACGAAAAAGGGGGCTTAGAGTCAAGAAAAAACGGCATGGTGGGTTCCTCTGAATGACAGGTACAGAAGCAACGATTTTGTCCGGAAATCAAAACCTCAAGCGTTTCTTTCTGTTTGTGTAACTGATCGGAAAAGGATAGAAAAGGTGGTGCCCCCCGAGTCATGACAGTCTTTGCTCTTGGTGCAAAAGGGACACTCACTGATCCTGCCGGGACAGATGTCGCTCACCAGGGGGATAAATCGGCACCTTGATGATACCATCTCTATCTTGAAATTATACCGCTCGGAGAAGATTCTCATCCGCAATAGGTCCGCCCCTTTCCCCCCAGCATTGAAATCAAAGGGTCTCTTCGTGGAATAGTCATCAGTAAATCGGGTCGTAAAGAACCCTTCAAATATTCGCCTTTGATGTTCCTCGGTGATGCCAACGCCGTAGTCACGCACAGTCAACTGAGTTTCCTCACCTCTTTTTAGGACTGTGACCTCTATCTTCCCTTCATCGGGCGTGTTCTCTATTGCGTTTTTGATAAGCCCTTTGACTACTTTTTGTAATACATCTCGTGGCATGCCTAAAGGAGGAGAAGGTTCAAGTTGCGTTACCAACTCAACCTGGCGATGAGTATAAAGTGGCTTAAGATAATCTATTCTTTCTTTGATATATTCATCCAGGATGATCTTTTCTGAAATCGATTTATCGCTGGGGCCAAATATCTCCTCAATGCGCTCTCTTATACGGTTTATTATGGGACGCTCTCCTATCTCCTGGGCAACGAGGGCTTCCAGTTCATCGACACACTGTTCAACTAACTGAGATATGAGATGGTAGCTCCTATACTCTTTGTCTTGTATAATATCGTCCACCACATACTGGATCCGAAGAAGTCGATCCAGGTTTCTCTGTGCCCTCTCTATGGTGGGCTTCCATGTCTCCTGAGGAAGAGCTTTCAATCGCCTTGCAAGTGTCACCAGAGAACCATATATTACAGAGACGGGTGTCTTTAGCTCATGGGACAAATGATGGATGATCTTGTCTTTTGCACGATTCAAGCTCGTCACTTCTCTATAGGACTTTTTTATTTCCTCAGAGGCTCTGGCATTTTCAATAGAAAGGGCAACGTTTCCAGCTATCATGCTCAACAACTCCACATCAATCTGTTCAAAGGTTCCTTCCCTTTTATTAATGGCAGCAATGGCCCCAATAATTCGATCACCGCTCCTCAAGGGTACCAGAATGTAATTCTTGGTATGGTACCCGAGTTTCTTATCCCTCTCTGGATAAAGATAGGAATCCTTGGAGGCATCAGAAACGATTAGCGGCTCGCCGGTCCTGATGACCTTTCCCGAGGCTATCTGATCTACTGGGAAACGGATTTCCTTCACCCTCTTTTGGGTGGTGGTGTCGTCATAAGCCGCGCCCAGGAAAAAGAGTTCATCTCTCTCCTCATCCAACAGCGTAACAAGAGCACCCTCTGTGCCTAACAGTCTTTTGACTTCGTCGCTGATATAATCCAGAAGATTATCCAAGTCAGGGTATTCCGGGAGGGCCATGCTGATCCGGAGCATTGCCTCATTATTCCGAGCCATCCTCTTTTCCTGGGTGATATCCCTGAGTATTACCAGTTCGCCGGATAGTCCCATTTCAGATTTTGAAAAAACGGCCCCCCTCATGATAACGTCAAGGATTCTTCCGTCCTTGGTTAATCGTCTGGTTTCGTATCTTGGTACTATTCCTTCTTCAAACAGATTTCTAAGCTTTTCCAATGTCTCCTGTTCGAGTTCTGGGGGAACGAAGGGTATTCTTTTACCTCGCATTTCTTTTAACGTCCAACCGAAAACTTCAGTAAATGAGGGATTCAGGTATGATACGCGTCCGTTCATGGTATACACCGCCATAGGATATGGAACAAAATCAAGGAGGGTTCTATAGCGCCTCTCTGAGGTTCGTAGTTCCTCCTCAGTGTGCCTGTGTATAGAGGCCTCTCGCTCCAATTGTTTGACCCTTTGTTCTAATTCTTCATAGGTTAGATTTTTGGTCATAATAAAATCCTCCACTTGCTGCCAGAGCAAATACCCTAAGCCAAGAAGGGCTTCCCCATATCTCACTTCCATAGACTATAACACCATTCCATCTTCGCCCACAACTTTTAGTCAGAAATTTGAAGCGCCCTATCAACCCAAGGCGTGAGGGGACCGGGAATGCACTTGCTTGTTGAATTGACCGGCTGGAGGTCTTATTAAGCCCAGTCGTTAGAGGTGAAACGCCAGGAAGGAATTATGTGGGCTCTTCAAGGGGTTAACGAGCAACGGGGATAGCCATCTATTCAGGCGAAAGTGGCTCTCCGCTCCATGTCGCTTCTTTGCTTGGCGCTGAGTCTCGATCCATTCCCATTCCTGTTTTCTACGATGAATCTACGCTCTGCACCAGACCGTCTTTCAGGAATGTGTGCGTTGTAAGAAAACCGTCTTCTGTCTATGCCTGAGCGCCGATCCCCTTCGCGCTCAGGGGATGCGGGGACCCCTGATCCACTCGCATCAGAGGACTCTCTTGTTGGGTCATGAGCCATTTTTGACTGGTCCACTTTTTCTTGAATGAATCTGAAGTATGTAGAGGGGTAAAACTATTGGGTCTTAACCGAGTCTTGGCACCCCAAAATCTCCAAGCCTACGACGTAATGACCCTTGAAACGTCCTTCATCTTGTTTGGTGATATGTTGAATCGCTGTCTCTAAGTATTCGGAGGGATAGTAGGAGTCGGTGTAATAGCATTTCAAGTTCAAGAGGTCGCCCACTTTCAACTGCGGCACGAGACCTGAGTTTTCCTTGACGAGAAAGCACATGTAATTTGAAGACTTGTTCCAGATCCTAAACTGATACGGCATATGAAGACCATCAACTGAGAATTCTGCCCTATAAGACCGATCCACCGCCGTTTTTGGTTTAGATTTGATCAACACCAGGTTGTTGGTCATGGCAGACTTTTCCATACCTCCCCTTGCCTGATGATTGCATTCTTCCAAGGTGCCCCATTTCATCTGCTTTTCAGCCCTCATCTGAAATGGGTTCCTGGCAACAGGAAAACGTTTTTGTCGCAGTTTCCTACCTAAATGTGTCTCAGTCTGTCAAAGCGAATGGATAGAAAAAAAAACTTAGCCTCCCACCAGTATGGGATACGCGCTAACCCATTAGAATCACGAGATGAATTGGTGTACCTGCCCGAAGTTGCCGTCAATAAATGAAAAATCTGTTTTGGTGTTTCAACAATGGATTCAAATGGTTATTTGGAAAGAAGTTTTTGTGCAGAAATATTCCTATAATTCCGATCTTCCATTTTCTCTAATTTTCGGCGATTTTTGTTAGATTTGATTTTGTTTAGTGTCATTTTTCTGCGATTGGGCCGATCCCCTGCTGCCAAGCATTGTAGATATCTTTCAGGTTCGTGTGTAACCTTCCGTAATGCCGCGAATAAAGCCATCGGGGAGCTCTTTTTGGAATGTGGAGGGCGGATTTTCATGGGAGAGCGACCAGGAAGGTTTTGATTAAGAATGAAGCGGCAACCGCTTTACAATCTGATGACGCTTCAGAAAAAGTTTGATTTGACACCATAACGCCCCCTGTTCTATCCTCCGGTAACTCAAAGGCCCTCCGAAACACAAAACCCGCACCTCAACATCAAGAAGAAAAGGGGATTGGTATGAAAGCCTTTAGGCTAACACTGACGCTGTTGATGGTGAATATTGCTTTGATTGGCTTAGCGGGCTGTGGAATCAGCAAAGGTGAACATGAAAAAGTCGTTTCCCAGCTAGAGGAAGCCCATGCAATGCTTGCCAAAACAAGGGCTGAACTGGAGCAGGCAAATACCAAAATCGCCAAAATGGAAAAACCGCAGCCCGATGACCAGCACGCACTGAGAATGTCTTTAAAGAAGCATAAGCGAGCAAGACTGCTACTGCGGGCTTCACTCGCTGACTCTCAACGAGAGACAATGATTCTTAGACAACAACTGGACGAACTTACGCAGAGCTTGATGAACGTTAGCAGGGAGCTGGACGTTACAAAACAGGCGAACGAAGTGCTAAAACGGCAGATAGATGAGCTTATGATGGAGAATAGACGACTGCAAAACCTAAACCAAATGGGAAAATAACGTTGGCCAAGGAGAGTGAGATGGTAGAACCTAAGTATCCAACCAAACAGGGGCTCTGGTCAAAGGGGAAGAGAAAAGAAACAAATTATGGTAACGTCCGGCTCGGGACACCTTATCCTGAGGCCGTTGAACATTTTCGCAGGGCCATTGAGGGCAGAAATGATTTCGACCCGGCCGTCCTTTTCGTCTGGGGAACCATGCAGTCAACTGCCGTTCTAAACATCTTGAAGGCCGCTGAGGAGACCTTCGGCGAGGCGGGTCAAGAGATGGTGCGAAAGGCAGTCAACAAGGCCGGCTATGAGGCGATGGATGGGCTGCTCCGAGATTCCAGTTTTCCCGACGACCTGGATGAGACGGAATTGGTTTCATACGTGGTTACGGGTTTAAACACCGTTCTATATGCCTCTTTGGAAAAACCTTGGATTACCTCTAAAGACCGATGTGAATTCCATATCCTGTGGTGTCCCCATCAGGACCGCTACACGGCCTTTGATTGCCGGGTACAGCGATTTTTTGTAGAGGGGATCTTCCAAGCCATGGAAGACCATGGAAAGGGGAACTTCACAGCCTGGGTTGAAAAACTCATCCCCCATGGAGCGGACTGCTGTCACTTTATTGTTCAGCGACGGGAAGAGGATGAAGATGGAAATCCTTGGCATGTCTATTCGGATGAACTGAATAAGAAGGCCATGAAGAAATTGCAGGAAAAAGGCTAGAGGTTTTCTCACACACATTTATCTTCCGATATGATGAATCACCGTGCTTGAGGAGAGAAATCAAATGGACGCTCCAATTAGAGAATGGGATGGGGAGAGTGTCATTATCCGTTTTGATCGCCATGCCAACACTTGGATTTTTATTGCCATACACTCCACTCGTCTTGGCCCAGCCATAGGGGGCACGCGCATGAAGCCTTACCCCAGTCTCCAGGCAGCGTTAAAAGATGCTCTCAGATTGGCAGCTGGTATGACCTATAAATGGGCTGCGGCCGGGTTTGATGCGGGTGGCGGAAAAGCGGTTATTGCCATCCCGGATGACCTTGATCAGAAGGAAAGGGGGGAATTGCTACGACGTTATGGTGCATTTGTTCACAAACACAAGGGACTTTTTCTAACGGGACCGGACTTGGGCACCTCCTCTGAGGATATGGACATTATTGCTGAAACCGGTGACCCCTATATTTTTGCTCGCACACCCGGGGCTGGTGGTGCGGGCAACCCCGGCCCGTTCACGGCTCTGGGCGTATTCACCAGCATACAAGTGGTGGTTGAACGGCTTTTTGGTGATTCCACTTTGGTTGGCAAACGGATCCTAATCCAAGGCGTGGGTAGCGTGGGTCGGGCATTGATTGAACTGTTGCGCAAAGCCGGCGCAGAAGTTCTCTTTAGTGATGTGGATGAGGCCGCTGTTGAGCATTTTTGTAATGAAGTTGGCCTCCAGTGTTTTCCTCCCGATGAAGTTTACGAGATTCCCTGTGACATATTTGCCCCATGTGCAGTAGGTGGTGTTCTGAATGAGAAGACCATTCCCCGTTTGCGCTGCCGAGCAGTGGCTGGAGCGGCAAATAATCAACTTGCCACCCCAGAGGACGCTTTGCGATTGCGAGAACGGGGGATTTTGTATGCCACAGACTTTATAGCAAACAGCGGAGGAGCCATAGCCATTATTGGCATGGAAACGAGGGGTTGGTCACGGAAGAAAGCAGAGCAAAAGGTCACTGAAACGATCAAAAACAATTTATCACAGGTTCTTGAACTGGCCGAAACCGAAAGCTTAGATACTGATGAGGCAGCTCGGCGTCTTGCGGACCAGCGGCTAGCTGAACAGCCAAAGCATAGTTCATAGTAAGAAAAGTGAAAAGCATCGGACTACTTTGGCGTAAGTTGGGAATCAACACCGGTTTACTACCCTACCATAATGGAAAGCTTAAAGGAAAAAACAGCTTTTCTAGAGTGCATCTGCAATGAAGTGTCCCAAATGCCAGTCCGAGAACCGCGAAGGGGTTAAGTTCTGCGAAGAATGTGGGGCCAAAATGGAGATGGAGTGCCCCAACTGCGGAGCAAAAATTCCATTGGGGAAGAAGTTCTGTGGGGAATGTGGCCACAAGCTGGGGAGTCCTCCAGAACAAACCACCCAACGCCCAGCCCTCGATTACGCCAATCCCATCTCATATACACCCAAACATCTGGCCGATAAGATTCTCACCAACCGCAGCGCCATTGAGGGAGAAAGAAAGTTGATCACTGTCCTATTTCTCGATGTGGCCAACTTCACGGGTATGTCAGAGGCGCTCGACCCTGAAGAAGTTCACGAGATCATGGACGGCACCTTCAAGATCCTTATGGATGAGATCCACAAATACGAAGGGAATATCAATCAGTTTACAGGTGACGGGGTTATGGCCCTCTTTGGAGCACCCCTGGCCCATGAAGATCATGCCCAGAGGGCCTGTTATGCGTCCCTCTCCATCCAGAAGGCTTTGAAAGCCTACGCCAAAAAGATCATGGAGAGATATGGCGTGGATTTCAAGGCCCGCATCGGCCTCAACTCCGGGTCGGTGGTTGTGGGCGCCATTGGAGATGACCTTCGAATGGATTATACAGCCAAGGGAGATACCACCAATTTGGCAGCTAGGATGGAGAGTATGGCCGAGCCCGGCAGTGTTCTGCTCACTGCCAGCACGCAAAGGCTCGCCAAGGACTATTTTGATTTGAGGTCCCTGGGGAAAGTACCGGTGAAGGGTAAGTCAGATCCCCAGGAAATCTATGAACTGCTGGGTGCCAGCAGCGTGGTCACTCGGTTGGACGCCTCTGTGGCAAGGGGCTTGACCCGCTACATCGGCCGCGAAAGGGAAATGGAATCCCTCATGGCGTGTTATGAAAAGGTGGAGGCCGGGCTGGGCCAGGTTGTTGGCATCATCGCTGAGGCAGGCGTGGGGAAATCCAGGCTTATCTTAGAACTTCGGGGAAGGCTTCCTGAAAATAATACATATCTTGAAGGCCATTGTCTTCCTTACGGGAGTTCGATCCCGTTTCTGCCCTTACTGGATATCTTGAGATCTTCTTTTAATATCCAGGAGGGCGAACCTGAGAAACTCAGCAAGGACAAAATGAGAGGGAAAACACTCGCACTCGACGAGAAACTTATGGGTGCCCTACCCGCTTTTCAGGACCTCCTTTCCCCGCCGGCAGAGGATGAATCCTGGCTCAATCTGGAACCAAAGGAAAAACGGTTAAAAACCTTTGAGGCCATCAGAGATCTACTTATTCGATTGAGTCAAGAAAGGCCCCTCATCCTCACGGTTGACGATCTTCACTGGGCGGACAAGACATCAGAAGAGTTCCTAGACTACTTCATCGGGTGGCTGGCCAACACGCGCATCCTGTTACTTCTTCTTTACCGCCCCGAGCACACCCATCCATGGGGGAGTAGGTCCTATTACAGCCAGATACGCCTTGATCAACTATCCGCAGGGACCAGTGCTGAGCTGGTTCAGTCCATTCTCCACGGAGGCGAAGTGGTCCCTGAAATTATGGAACTCATCCTCACGCGGGCAGCGGGTAACCCGCTCTTTATGGAGGAACTCACCAAAACCCTCGTGGAAAACGGCTCAATCAGAAAGGACAACCACAAATATGTTCTGAACGTGGAGGCATCAGACGTCCATGTGCCTGACAATGTTCAAGGGATCATAGCTGCACGAATGGACCGGCTGAAGGACAACATAAAGCGTACCATGCAGGTAGCTTCTGTTATCGGTCGGGATTTTGCCTTCAGTATCCTCCAGACCATCACGGGCATGCAAGACGAACTGAAGGCCCATCTGCTTAACCTTCAGAATTTGGAGTTTATCTATGAGAAAAGCCTGTTCCCGGAGCTTGAGTACATCTTCAAGCATGCCGTAACACAGGAAGTGGCCTATGACAGCATCCTTATGCAGAGGAGAAAAGAACTCCATGCAAGGATCGGCATGGCCATAGAAACAATCTACAGTGAAAGGCTGGAGGAATTCTTTGAGTTGCTTTCACATCATTATTCCAGAAGCGATAACCTGGAGAAGTCTTATCTATTCTCAAGATTATCCGGAGAGAAGGCTATACGGAACAACTCGGCCTGGGAAGCCCTCGGTTATTACAAGGAGGCGATAGGCGCCCTTAAATGCATGACCGAAGAGGCGAAGAGCAAAAGAAACCAATTGGAGGTTCTTCACCTGATGCTCGTCCCAATGATCCTCTTGGGATTCCCTGAAGAGAGTCTCTCTATCCTTCAGGAAGGAGAAGAACTTTCAAAGGAACTGGGGGAGAAAAAGAGCCTCATAAGATTTTATACCAATACAGGGCTCTACTATTCCAACAGGGGGGACCCAACGCTGGGAAATAGATATTCGGGAAAGGCCTTTGAAGAGGCTGAGGCGATTCAGGATGTGGAGACCATGGCCCAGTCGGGTCCGGACCTGTTACTCTCCTATGGTACGAGAGGCGAATATGGGAAAGCCATTGATGTGGCCCTGAGGGTGAACGATGCCATTGAGAAGGCAGGAAGGGAATCTGAAACATTCGGAGGTCCAATGAATGTATACCCTGCCCTTCTTGCAATTTCTGGGAACTACAGCGCAATGCTGGGAAATTTTGAGGAGGCAAAAGCCCTTGTTGACAAAGCGCTCAAGGCGGCGAACCTTTATGGTAATTCAATGACCATCGGTGTATGTCATCAAAATTACGCATGGGCTTGCCTTACAAAAGGGGAGGCCAAGCTTGCTTCAGAACACTTCTCAAGCAGCGTTAAGCGCTTTGAAGAAGCCAAATTCATGCAGGCCTTGGCTTTGGCTTGGACCGGGTCAGGTCTTGCCCACCTCATCCTTGGAGATGCGGAGACGGGCAGAAATCATGTGGAAAAAGGATTAATGATCCATCGTGAGGCAGGCATAGAATGGAATCTGGCCTCACACCTCTATGCCTTAGGCATCTGTCACTACAGCTCAGGGGAACTAAACAGTGCCCAAGCCTCCTTTGAAGAGGCATTTAGACTGTCTCAAAAGAACCAAGAAAAACATACGGAAGGGAAATCGCGGATTTGGCTTGGTAGAATCTTATGGAATGCGGATTCGTCCAAAAGAAACAAAGCGGAAGAATTCATCCAAAGCGGTATTAAGATTCTTGATTCCCTGGGGACCCGACCTGACTTAGCCATTGGATATCTCTTTCTTGGGGAGCACTATTTGGGTGGTAAAAGGAGAGAAAAAGCTGAAAAATATTTACGGGAGGCAAAGAAGAACTTCAGCCAGATGGGCATGGATCATTGCTTAGCTGAAGCAGAAGGAATTTTATAGAAGGTATAGGTTTTTTTACCCCTCCCAGATAAACTGAATAACCCACCACGCGTTATCTTAGAGATAATCTCATCTTCCTTCATATGGTGGTCACTGAAGGACAAAATTCCATCCGACTTAAGAACACGATGTAACTGGGACAAAACGGCATCCGGTTCACTCAGATTGTGGAAGACATCATACAACAAAACCACATCCACGCTATTGTCGGGTAAGTCTGTTTTGCAATTTGAGAGTATGCTCTCCACATTGCCCAGGTTCCTTTTTGAAGTGATTTCCCGAACCTTTTTGATGGCGAGCGGATGGATGTCCAGAGCGTAAATCTTGCCCGACTGACCCACCAGTTGTGCAGTCTCCATGATATAGGCACCTGGTCCGCAGCCAAAATCGAGCACATGAAAGCCTGGTCTTATGCCCACCTCTTTCAACACTTTTTTCCGCGGCAAAAGTAGATCACGAAATCTATAGATGAAAGTGGTCAGTTTGAAATGGAAATGGGACATGGGACTATCCATCAGAATCCCCTCCAGCGAATATTTCCCTAAGCCTAATGGCGTCTGCTACCGCGTGCCCCTGATAATCATTGTCGAAATAGAGGCAGGTCTCCATGTTCCAGGCGCTTATCTTCTTTGCCCACCCCTGGAGTTCTGCCTCTTTGTACTTTGATGCATATAACTTCTCGGATCCATGTAGACGGATATATAGGAAATCAGCAGTAAGGACTTCATGATAGGGATACCTCCCAGCCGTGTCCGACAGGCAGAATGCCACATTATTCTCCTTCAGGATTTGGAAAACATGCTCGTGGATCCATGAAGGGTGACGTATTTCAAGAACATGGCGATAGGCGGAGTCCAGATTATCACAGAATTCTCTGAAAAGATCCTGATGAAAAGAGAGGCTTGGTGGGAGTTGAAAAAGAATGGGCCCAACCTTTTCTCCTAGGTTTTGCACGGCCTTGTACAGCTTTTCCAACGGCTCTTTGGAATCTCTGAGGCGTTTGGTATGGGTAATATATTTATTTCCTTTGATCGCCCAAAGGAAACCTTCAGGCGTTCTTTCATACCAATTCTCAAAGGTTTTGGGTTTGGGGAGTCGATAGAAAGTGGCATTGACCTCCACCGTATCAAAGCGATCCGTATAGAATTCAAGCCACTTTGACTTGGGGAGACCAGGAGGGTAAAACACATTTTTCCAATGCGGATAGTTCCATCCCGAAGTTCCGATTCTCCATTTCCCCACCATATTCGCTCCAAGGCATGGAACCGCTTTGCTTCAGCCTTGAGCCTTGCGCCTTTTGCCTTTCCCCGGCTCCTTCAAGATTCGTTGGTAGGCAGATTTAAATTCCTTCCAAATTTCCCGTCCGATACGATTCTGTGTATCCACTATCTCCTGGAGAATGGCCTTGTCCGTAAGCGGATTGACGAGGACTGCTCTTAGAACCACGATGTTTTGAGGTCGATAACGGGTTGATTCCAGCGTGGTCCTTGACACAAAAGTGGAGTCATCTAATCTAAGGGCCTTGTGCAGTTTGATGTTTAGCGCATTAACAACGTGGTTTACCTTGCTGATACGCTTCTCCAGACCTTTCACCTTTTGCTTGTCATCGCATGATCTCCTCGCAGTTTCCCATTCATGAAGTTGTTTCTTAACGATTTGCGGGGTAAAGCGGTAATTGAGGATAAACAGTTCAGGGAGGTTCAGGACCTCAAAGTTCCCACATTTATCCAGGATCTCTCTCAGGATATCCGTGTTTTGTTTCGCGCTTTTGAAAAGCAGGCCATAACCCTCGCGACCAATGATTTTTAGAGAAGCCCACGGTTTCAAACAGGCAAAAGGGCGAGACCCCTCAACGGTAAATCTTCCCGTGTCCACGGAATTCCTGCGAATAATATAGTTGGCCGATTGCATCAGGTAATTCAGATCTCTTTCACTCTTAAAAAGCACAAGCCCCATGGACATGGGACAATAGAGCAGTTTGTGTGCATCGATGCTAACGGAATCCGCCTCCTCGATGCCCTTAAACAGGTCTCGATACTCATCCACCAGCAAGGCCGCGCCGCCCCAACAGGCATCCACATGGAAATGGGCGCCCACCTCGCGGGCTGCCTCACCCAGTTTCTGGAGATTATCCACATTCCCCGTCTCAGTGGTGCCTGCAATCCCGACGACGGCAATAATCTTTGTCCTCTCTTTTCCCTTCTTGTCTTTCAGGGACTCTATTCTTCGGTTGAGTCTCTTCACATCCATGCGATTGTGCTCATCTACCGGGATGTTCAGGACATTCTCCTCCCCCATCCCAAGCATATTGGCGGCTTTCTTGATGGAATAATGCCCTCGGGTTGAAACGATGACCACCCCCTTGCCATAGCCATAGTGTCTCAAGGCACGCTCAACGCCAGCTGTTCGGATACCCGGGAAATCGCCGTCGGGCGGAAAGGCCTTTTCCCTGGCCACCATGAGGGCCGTGAGGTTTGCGATGGTGCCATCTGATGTGACATTCCCCAATGCGACGCGGGGGTTCTGTATATGTCTTTGATAGAACTTTTCTGTCCTGTTGAATATGAGTCGATGAAACCAGGCCACAAGTTCTCTTTCTACAAAACTGGAGGCCTTGGCCGTCTCAATCTTCACCTGGTTCTGATTCAGGGCTGCAATGATCATCTCCATGAGAATCATGAAATAGGGCACAGCGCTGATCATATGCCCGATATAGTAGGGATTGCCCACCTTCACGGAGTGGGCCGTCACTTTCTCTTTGATCTCACTCAAAACATCCTTTATCAGATGAGGACTGTGGGGAACTGCAGTCTGATCAAATATCTCACTGAGCTCAGGGAGCGTGATTGAACTATGAATACCTCCCTTTTCCTGAAAGAAGTCATGGATCATCTCAAGCAGTTCGTGCCCAAATTCCATGAATTTGTCGGGGGATTCAGGCATGATAAACAGCTTCTTAAGGTATTCCAGATTGGCCTTGATCTCTTTTTGCTTATTCTTCATGAATCTACCATTATGCCTTCATTGGGCCTTAGGGCAATGGCCTGCGGCATGTCCTTCATTTTCATAGGACCACAGGAATGTTTT
>JASFIT010000056.1:0-16293 GCA_050122535.1 Desulfobacteraceae bacterium
GCTGGGAAACTACTCAGAATAATTGAAGCTGTGTCAGGAAAAGTGAACAGTTTTGGGTCGTTTGTTGCCCATTTTGAACAGAGAGTGAATATGTATCCTCACTAAGATATCAACGGCCTTATACCAGAGAAATCTACTTGAATTCCAAATGCTTATCCTAACCTAAACATTGAATCCATACGCCGAAGTGTCAAAAATCGTCACAAGGTGTCAAAAAAAGTCAACAGTAATGGGGTTCCCATTTCATTATGAGCGTACAAAAATGAACCCTGGGGTGTTCAGGATGTCTCTTAAAAAGGTGACGTTGAGGGAGGAAAAAAGAATTGTGATAAATGGAGTGAAGTTATTTGTGCCCTCCTGGCTGCACCTATGGGGAACCCAAATAGACTTCCAGAAATAGGGTCTCCCCCGGGTCAAGTGTGACCCTTTTTTCCCAGTCTTCATATTCCGATCGCGTTACTCTGAGCTCATGCAGCCCCGGTTCCACGTTTTCAACGGTGCAGGGCAGATCTCCCACGTATTTTCCATCAAGATAGACCTCGGCAAAATAGGGGCGTCCAAAAACAGAGATGCGACCATACTCCGGTTTCTTGGATATCGTGTAGTCCGCTGCCTCTCCCGCTCGAGCCCGAGCTTCTTCACGCTCCCTGCGCCTCTGGGCTCCGATGCAGTCCGATTCACCGCTTCCATATCTGCCCACCCGAACACGCCTCAAGAGACCAGCCCGAAACGTAAGGATCTTGACAAATCTGTGTGCCCCACAGTTGTAATACCATGTCTCAACGCTCTCCGTAACTTCGCTATACCCTCCCTTTCCCTGAGGGAACCCGTGTGGGAGCCGTCTGCCATAAGTGCCTTCCGTTATCACTCTCTTCAGCTCCTTGAAGCTGGGGGAACCACACCTCAGGAGAACTTGCATTGTCGTCATGCCGGGACGAACGATTTCCGTGCCACACTTGAAAGTCGCCGCGAGGGGATTGCCACTCCAAAATGCTAACAGTATCAAACTCCCAATCCCTAATATGCCTATTCTTTTAAACATGATGTGCGTATCTCATTGTGCGGGCAACAAATAAGTACCGAGGACGCCGCTCTTTTTGCGGCAGCTTTAAAAACCTGCCACCTTCTGTTTCTAGCATTCTTTCTCAGAATCTGAATCCAAATACCCCCGTTACAATATATCCGTCCAGGTCGGTTTCCAAACTTGCCTCGCCCCCGAACTCAGCATCGGATGTGAGCAGGTATTTGCCCTCTATCCCGACAAAAAACTCTTCAGTAATATTATAATTGACGCCAAAACCTAGACTAAGCCCGAACACCGCGTCATCGTCGTCAAAAATGATGACCCCTACGACAGGGTCATTTAGAGTTCCATCAAGTTTCGCAAAGTAGGCGCCCACACCTAGCTCTGCAAAAAGCTCCCAGCTTCCTGTTGGATAGATTGCTTTTCCCGTCGCCAGGAAAGGAACGACCCGGATGTCATCGGTCTCGAAATATCCCGCCCCAACTTCAAGCGCAAAGTTGGGTGAAAAATAATGTCCCCATGCAACCTCTCCATTGAACCCTGATCCAAAATTGAGGTCGTCGAGTCCACCGGTCGGGGAATAGACGCCGCCCTTAACAATAATGTAATCTCGTCTCTCTTGCCCTGTTGCGGAAATGGGCAAAAGAAATATGAGCGTCGTGGTTACTACAATAATCGCCCGAACTCTTGATGTCATGGGTTTCTCCTTCTTTGGACAGATTGAAGCGCCATGTCCCTCTAAAGCGGGACATTTAAGCGGGGAGATTGCGTCTGCCCCGTGGAATGTTTACCCTGTTTAATCTGAAGGCCTATCAATTGGACGCTTTGCAGATTATCCATAGAACATTCTGCGACCAAAAACAAGTTCGCAGATCTAAGGGATGGGATTATGGGAGCTGATCGATCTCATATGGGAGACAATAAACGGGGAAAAATGGGAGAGATTTCGCCATATGGAGGATCGTCAAAAATAATACTTGATGCCTAGGGCGAAAGTGAACGCATCCAAATCCACCTCAAACTGCTCCTCGGGAGAGCCTGGGCTTCTTTCCAAATAGTCAGCTTCGTTCCAAGCGTATCTGGCGTCCCAGTTAATGCTCACGTTATCATTAAGAAAGAACTCCACACCGCCGATAACTTGATACCCAAAACTGTCATCCATCTCGACGGCAAGACCCGGGAAAGCGCTTTTGCCTATGTCTGTCAGGCTAAAATCGTTGAAATAGTATCCAACACCTCCTCCTATATAAATACCTATCTCTGAGGATGGCCAAAAAACGTAGCGTGCATTCAAGAGAACAGGAAACTGCCTCAATTCACCAAACTCAACGATAAATATACCAGGCTCTGTACGAGAAAGGTCTGTTTCGGTATAGCCTCCAACCAACTCTAAAGAAAGCGAATTCGTAAATGAATAAGTGACCACGCCTTCATAGAGCAGACTCTCTGTCCATTCGAGAGTAAGTTCTCTAACTTGGTCATCAGAAATGTCGTAGTAAGCCAGCCTCCCTCCGACGCCAAATTTCTTTGCTATGTCCTGGGCATTACTACCGCCCACAAAAAACAGCGAGAGAATAGCCCCACAAAATACCGCAACGATGGCCTTCATATTTTTGTCCTCCTGAGAGAAATGTGATGATTCATTGTTTGGTTAAGTTGAGGCATTATTTAGAATTTATTGGAAAGTTTAGATAAAATCAGCATTCCTGTCAATATTTGTATAGATTTCTAGTTCCATTATGCGGAACATAGAATGGGCTTCGATCAAAAGTGGATTTGCGCGTTTTGAATCCCATTCTATCTGTTGAAAAAAAAGAGGTTAGCTTGAACCGCTAACCCCTTGGTCACTCTGGTGCCGGAGGCGAGAATCGAACTCGCACGGTACAAAGTACCACTGGATTTTGAGTCCAGCGCGTCTACCAGTTTCACCACTCCGGCACATCTCGCTTGTTGGGATTATAGGGAAAAGCCGATTTCCATGTCAATATGATATTGACAGCCTAATGTGCTGTGATTAATATGGATGATTGCGAGGGGCTGTAGCTCAGCTGGGAGAGCGCATGAATGGCATTCATGAGGTCGTGGGTTCGATCCCCATCAGCTCCACCAGAGATTACAAGGGGTCAGCTAATGCGGCTGACCTATTTTTTTGTTCAGAAGGGTGAAATGTAACATTTTGTGACATGTCCATTTTTTTATTTTTTCCACGGTCCTCCTTCAGGCCATGAGCCCTGAAATGATTGCCCGTATTCACTTGCTTGAGCAATCGGAAATAGAAACGTTCTTATATCGGACATCAAGGTGACGAAATCTTCTGGAGCGTCCCCCATCATCCCTTTATTGATAAATGCTTTCCACTGGGCTCGCTTTTCAGGTCGATCCGAAAAATCGTTTGAAAAAATCTCTGCATCGGAACGAATAGTCGTCCTGCGTCTTGTGCATGTTGCTACAATCGCCTCTTGAAGTAATTTGCCTTTAAATGGAAATCGGCGGCTTAGTCCCCATATGTCATAAAAATCCTTCATACGGCTGTTCAACTCTGCCAAATCCAAAGCTGCCTCAAATTTTTCAGCAATTATTGTTTCCAATGAATAACTCTTGACCAAAGGGGGCTCCATATCCAGTAACGTCGGAAACTCCATCTCCTTTGGGGCTGGAACTACCTCATCCCCAAATCCGATGTCTATCTGAATTGGAATGCGGGCCTGTCCAAGCTGAGCGATAAATTTGACCCGTGCTCCAGGATACTCTGAATCGGAAGACATTACTTCATAGCTCATATCAGTGAAGTCATATACCAATCCGTCATCACATGCTATTCTTCCTATCTCTTGTATAGCCTGAGAAAGGCTGTCTATATCTCCGGGAATTGTCCCAGCTAAATCGATGTCTCTCGTTGGCCTCGCCTGTGGAAAGCCTAGTCCCATCAAAAGCAGTCCACCTTTAAGGATGAAATCTCCTTTATGAGCGGACCGCGAAAGGCGGAAAAGGAATCGTTCAAGACCATATAAGACCAAAACCCCTTCAAAAGGCTTGCCTGTTTGTCGCGCAATGTTCAACAAGCGGCTCCTTACCGATGCTGCAACATTCTTGCTTGAAGGCTTGTTCATATTGTCATTGCCTCAAGATATGGGCGGACAATTTTTTCAACCTTGGATGCTTTGGCATATTCCATCAGAGTTGCCGCGCTGGACTCCTCCCGTTTCAGGTACTCCTTGGCGGCCTCTATGGCCACATCAAGCCCGACTGCCTTCTGCCACCGAAAGCAGTCAATGACAGTCTTTGGAGGATTGTAAATGCGAACTTCGTGCTCCATGATCTGATGAGTTTCAATGCCACTAGTAAATGACTTGTTGCTGAAAAAGAAAACGCGGATTGGTGGATAATCGATTTTTGGTTTGCGGGCCTTTCGATCTATTGCAAGCCAGACATGTTGGGTCGTCTGGGTCGTGAGTTCATGAAAAACCAGCGCAGAAATTAGGCATATGACACCTTTAGGAACCTTTTTTGATACCTCCACAAGGTCCACTTGCGCTGGAATGTCCAGATCCGCGAGCTGAAAGAGCCCCCTGGAAATGGGCACAAGGGTACCCTCATCCCGCAGCCCATAAAGGGTTCTTCTGTGAATACCTTTCGCGAAGGCTTCATAGGTACGAATAAGGCCACCGTTTTTCCGTATTATTTCTATGGCTCTGTCTCGTGCGGTTTCCATGGGAGAACGGTACAAAACTGTCGGCAATTTGTCAAGAGTGCCGACGTTATTGTACCAAATTTAATTGGAAATTCTTCCGCCTGTCTCTACATTTTTCATAAGTTCTTAGAATGTCTGATTATTGAGATCCTCAGAAACCCCTCTCTGTGTTCCCTATGTGTTCCCCCACCTGCCGACGGCATGAAATATAGGCGACTTTATGCAAATTATGCACAGTTTTTTTACCAAGATGAGAAAATCAGGCTGTCTGAAATACGTCGTGATTTGAATAGGTTAGAATTGGATCAGCACAAGGGAAAAATTGAATGGCATTCATGAGGTCGTGGGTTCGATCCCCATCAGCTCCACCAGGAAAGCAAAAAGGGTCAACCGGACAGGTTAACCCTTTTTCTATTTAGGGGATTACGATTGGTATCCTTTAGCGAGATCAATCCATTTAGGGTAATGTTACGGCCATTCGGGCTGTTGGGCGGGGTGATACCTATAGTTCCAACTCGCTCTCCTCTTTGGCCGCTTCGATAATCATGGTGGCGTCTTTCTGTTTGGCGAGCTTTTCGCACTGAGACTTGATGGCTGTCACTTCTGGGTCTTTTCTGGCGGGATCGTGATGAAAGAGGACCAGCTTCTTTACCTTAGCCTGGTGCGCCAAATCAACAACGGATTGATAATCTGAGTGGCCCCAGCCTTCACGTCTATCAATCTCCTGGGGTGTGTATTGACAGTCATGAATGAGGATGTCCGCATTTTCAGAGAACTCAGCATATCCTTCAGGTTTCCATCCCTCCCGTGCGTCCTCCCTCAATTCATTGTCCGTGATGAAAACCAGAGTCTTCCCTCCTTCACGAAAACGAAAACCAAATCCACCCTGGGGATGCTGCAGGGGGACACTGCCGATGACCGTCCCGTCAATTTCCAGTTCACCCTGCTTCAGATGGTCAAGATATTTGATCCCTGCTTTAATTTCATCGAATTTGATAGGGAAAAAGCCATCTCCCATCTTGCTATCAAATGTGCTTCTGAGCCCTTTCATGCAGGTAGGGTATCCGTCAATTCGTATCCGCGTGGACGGATCATAGAGTGGCGCAAAAAAGGGAAATCCGAGTATGTGATCCCAGTGGATATGAGTCATTAGGAGGTGAATGTCCACATGTCCATCATCTGAAACCAGTTTCTCACCAAGGGCTCTAATGCCTGTTCCAGCATCAATGATAACCTTTCTCCCGCTCTGGAGTGTGAGTTCAAGGCACGTGGTATTTCCACCATACACGGTCGTATTCTTACCAGGCACCGGGGTTGAACCTCTTGTGCCCCAAAACTTTATCTTCATTCCGTATTACCCCGCATTCGCAGCTTAGAAACCCCTCTCCCCTTTCAATTTTGAAAGTTTTATTGAAATGGCTAACTCAATGGAATATGCTAAAAGAATGAGAGGGTTATGGCAATTTACGTGATCCTTTTATGTGTGTCAATTCAAAAAACCGGCGAGAGGAACATGATAAGAACACCATCCTCATCAATTTTCAAAGTGAATAGAATCATTCTACCCCTCGCACTCGCGCTCCTGTCCATGGCCATCCCGCCCCTCTCCAGAGCTGAATCCAATCCTACCAGCCCATACATGGCCGTGACTGGACTCGCCGACCTGCGATCCACATTCAGCGATGGGACCCATAGCATTGAGGAACTTGTGCAAATGGCTGAATCTAGGGGATTCAAGGTTGTTTTCATCAATGATCATGATCGAATTGCCCTCTCCTATGGTATACCTCCGTTTCGAAGAATCATAAGGTACAAAAAAGAATTTCGCTCCATAATGACCCACGGACCTGAGAAATTCTTAGAGGAAATCGAACGGGTTTCCAAGAAATTCCCCAACGTCATAATCATACCGGGTTGCATCACATCCGCCTATTACTATTGGACTGGCTCCTGGCTCAAGAAAAATTTGACTGTCCACGAGTATGATCGAAGGATTCTAATCTTTAATTTTGATGAGCCAAAGGATTACGCTCTTACCCCGAATCCCCACAACAAACTGTCCCTCAGATACACGAAAGAGAGACTCCCTGGGTTGCTGATATTCCTGATTCCCCTTTTCATTGGATTCATACTCACAAGATGGAAAGGCTTCTACCGTTGGATGGGCATTTTTCTCATCATCTTTTCCATTCTAGCCATTATGGATTACAACCCTTTCAGTAGTACCCGGTTCAGCCCCTACCAGGGAGATCAGGGGATCGCCCCGTTTCAGGAACTGATCGATTACGCCAACGAGAGAGGCGGGCTCTCCTTCTGGAATTACCCGGAACAGAGATCTGGTATCCGTGAATATGGCCCCATCAGGGTAAATACACCTCCTTATCCCGAAGTCCTCCATCAATCCAGGAATTACACGGGCTTTGCAGCCATCTACGGGGAAAAGGTCACCGTCACAGATCCAGGCAAAGAGTGGGACAGGGTCTTAAACGCGTATTGCCGTGGAGAGAGGCAGAAACCGGCATGGGGGATATCTACGGCTGATTTCCACAGGGACGGTCATTCAGTTAGAAGGCTCGGGGCTTACCCTACCACTTTCTTGGTTAGGGAGTTCTCCAAGAGAGGGGTCTTGGAAGCGATGGAAAAGGGGCGCATGTACTGTTCGCTGGGCAAGGGTAACGTGTGGCCAAAGTTGGATTATTTTAACGTGCAGGGAAACGCAGGTGAGAAGGCCTTCATGGGAGACACATGGACCACTTCTCATTACCCGGTCATCAAGTTTAGAGTCTCTTATGATAACGAGAAGCCCATCCCTGTGAAGATTCTGCTTATTCGGGGTGGAAAAGTGCGCCAGACCTTTAAAGGAATGACGCCCATGGAAATAGAATATACAGATGACAAAGTACCCCCTAACAAAAAGACCTATTACCGCCTGATAGATTCAAGAAAGCATCTGACCTCCAACCCCATTTTCGTCACTTACAAACCCAAGGGATTTTAGATTTGCGATCATGAGAGCCATTCCCTTGCTGTTTGATTTCATTGGAGGAGCAACTCTTGAAATCCAAAAACCGCAATCCAAAATCGAGAATAGGATATCATGGTTATTGTTAAACGCTGGCACAAAGCCGCTAATATCTGATAAAATCCCATAAGGTAGTTGTCATGTGTGGAATTTGCGGAAAACTGGTTTTTGATGGTCAAGGTATAAGCAAAGATCTGCTTGAGGCCATGTGCAAATCCTTCTCCTACAGGGGTCCGGATGATGAAGGCACTTTTGTCTCTCCTCCTGTGGGTCTAGGGCACCGCAGATTGAGCATCATTGATCTCTCCCCTGCAGGACACCAGCCCATGTGTAATGAAGACGGGACCATATGGCTTGTCTTTAACGGCGAAATATATGATTTCCAGGAATTCAGGGAGAGGCTCAAATCAAATGGACATACCCTGAAAAGCCGTACCGATACGGAGACCATCATTCACCTCTTTGAGGAGGAGGGCATTCAATGTCTGAATCACCTGAACGGCATGTTTAGTTTTGCCCTCTGGGACGGGAGGGAACAAAAACTTTGGCTCGGAAGAGACCGTTTGGGCATAAAACCCATTAATTACTATTGGAATGGCAGGCAGTTTGTCTTTGCTTCAGAAATAAAGGCCATTCTATGTGATCCTGACGTGTCAAGGGAGATAGATCCTGAGGCGCTGGATCTATACTTGACCCTAAACTACATCCCAGCTCCCTGGACAATCTTCAAAAACATACGAAAACTGATGCCGGGAACTTACCTTGTTGCGGAGAAGGGGAAAGTAACTGTAGAGACCTACTGGGATGTCCCGGTGGGGGCAGAAAAAAGAGAAGACACCCCAACGCGAAGTGCACCCGGAGAAGAAACAGGGGACTTCAAAAAAACTCTTTACGCTCTGCTGGAGGGTGCCGTAAAACGTCGCCTTATCTCAGACGTTCCTTTGGGTGCCTTTCTGAGCGGTGGTATAGACTCCAGCATCATTGTGGCCCTCATGGCCAAAAACTCCACCCGCCCGGTGAAAACCTTCTCAATCGGGTACAAAGACCTTCCTGCCTTTGATGAGACAAAATACGCCCGAGAGGTTGCCAAGTTCAACAAGACTGAGCACCAAGAGTTCAAGCTCGGATACAAAGATATATTAGAAGCCTTTCCGGCGGTTTTGGAGACGCTTGATGAGCCTTTTGCAGACTCTTCTGCCGTGCCCACCTTCATCGTCTCCAGGGAGACCAGGCGGCATGTGACCGTTGCCCTTTCTGGAGATGGCGGGGACGAACTCTTTGCAGGGTACAGGATGTATCTTGGAGAATACTGGTCCCGGTACTACGCCAAAATACCCCGCCTTTTTAGAGATGGTTTGATCGCCCCCCTGATCAATGCCTTGCCAGACGCAAGAGATAAGCCGAGTCTGGAGATGGTGAGAAGGATGAAGAAATTTATCAGGGGAATGAGTATTGCTTTTCCAGATCGATACTACGGTTGGCGTGAGATCTTTCCTTTCTCCACGAGGCAAGAATTGTTGAACCAGCCACCAGAAGAGAATCTTTACCTAAACTTGGCGCGCAAGATGGTGGAAGAGGAAAAAGACCGTTTTGATGGCGATATCATTAACCTCATGCTGTATATGGATGTGAAGGGTTTGCTTCCCGGAGATATGCTCACCAAAGTGGATCGAATGAGCATGGCCAATTCCCTGGAGGTGAGGGTGCCTTTTCTGGATCACACCTTTGCAGAATATGTTTTCCAGCTAAAAGGGCATATGAAACTGAAAGGCAAGAACAGGAAATATATCCTCATGGAAACTT
Organism: Desulfobacteraceae bacterium; assembly: GCA_050122535.1. GTDB lineage: Bacteria > Desulfobacterota > DSM-4660 > Desulfatiglandales > HGW-15 > JASFEQ01. The sequence continues at coordinate 9,541 of JASFIT010000056.1, forward strand.
TCAAAGATCTCTTGCCTCCTTCCCTCCACAGAAGGCCTAAATGGGGTTTTGAGATGCCCATAGGGGCCTGGTTGAGAAAGGAGTTGAAGTTTCTCATCGATGAATATCTCTCTGAAGACCGCATCAGAAAACAGGCGTTCTTCAATTACGAAATAGTAAAAGGTTTGATTAATCACCACATGAACGGCCGTCAAGATACCTCATGGCACCTATGGAATCTTATTGTGTTTCAACACTGGTATAAGACCTATTTCTAGGCAGCGGGGTCTAAAACCCCACCCTACCTGCAGGGTAGCACTTTATGTGCCACCAAAACCTATAGAAAGAGAGTGATACAAATGAACTGTGATAAATGCGGAGATGCGATAGAAATTGGAGAAGAGCGAGAACGCCACGGACGAACATTGTGCGATGACTGTTACATGGATGCCCTCTCACCTGCTCGTGCCTGTGACCCATGGGCAGTACATTCTGCAAAATCATTTATGAAGCAGTCGATCAAGGATCCGGGTGTGAATCCGACCCAGGCCAAGATCTTGGAAATCCTCCAGGAAAGCGGGGGTGTTGAACCAAAGATCCTGGTAGAAAGGCTTCAGATAAAGCCATCAGACCTCGAAAGAGAACTCGCTTCACTCCGACACATGGAAAAGGTGAGAGGCGAACTCAGAGAGGGCAAAAAGATCGTTCGCCTCTGGTAAAGCGTGGTGATGATGAGAATAACCCGAACCCTTTCCGTTTTCACCATCCTAGCCCTGCTATTTTCTGCTACGGCCTGCCGTTTAAGCTATGTCCTCCATGCAGCTGCAGGTCAGGTTCGACTCCTTCATCATTCCATTCCAGTGGAAGAGGCACTAAAAAAGGATACGCTTGGTCCTGACCAGAGAGAGCGATTGCACCTTGTCGCTCAAGTTAAGGCCTTCGGAGAGAAGGAGTTGGGATTAAGAGAGACGGAAAATTATCAAACCGTATATTTGAAGTCCCATCAGCCTCCCATCTATGTGGTCGCGGCCTCCCCTAAGGATCGACTGGTAAGGAAGACCTGGTGGTTTCCTGTCGTGGGACAGATGCCCTCTCTGGGTTTCTTTGACAAAGAGCTGGCAACGGCAGAAAAAGAGAAACTGCTAAAAAACGACCTGGATGTGATAATGGGTGTCGCCGATGCCTATAGTACCCTGGGATGGTTTCAGGACCCCGTGACCCTAAACCTCCTTGAGGGATCTACCGTAGACCTGGTTGAGATCATCTTACATGAGATGACACATACAACACTCTACCTAAAGGATGAAGGAGAGTTCAATGAAGGTCTGGCGGTTCTCGTGGGAAAGGTGGGTGCGTTTCAGTTTTTGGAAAAAACATTTGGTTCATCGGATCCCTTGACCATGGAGGCCAAAAAGAATCTTGAGGACGAACGCATATTCTCCTCATTTCTGGCCTCGCTTCTTCAGCAATTGGAACGTCTTTACGGCTCACCAATAAGTTATAAGGAGAAGTTGACTCAAAGGGAAAAGGTATTTGAAAGATCACTTGTGAAGTTCGATGAAATCAAAGGGCAATTGCAGACAGATAGATTTGCCCATTTCGGAAGCGCCAAAATGAATAATGCCTATCTTCTCTCAATCGGGCTATACCATAGGCATTTCCATCTTTTTGAGGCCATATTAAAGGAAAAGGAAAACTCCATCCAAGAAACGATCTTATTTTTGCGCCAGTTCGCAAAGGAAGAGGGGGATATCTTCAAAAGGTTGCAGGATCGGTTAAGGCGCACAGAAACTCTGCACTTATATGCTCGCAATTTCTTGGCTGCATTACCAATCAGTTCTACAAGTGGTCTCAAAAAAACGGCCTTAGTTTATGAAAACAAGAAATAAGATCCTCATCATTTTTTGTCTCCTGGTCGTGCTGTTTTTGGCCTCACTTGGCGTTGCATGCTTTTATCTCTATACGCATCCTTCGGCCGTAAAACCCTTCATCGAAAAAACCGTATCAAGAACCACGGAAACAACCTGCACCATCAAAACCCTCTCCTATTCCCTCAAACCCTTAAGCCTTCGGGCCTCTGGCATTACGCTTAGGCCATTGGGAGGCCGGCAGGGTCTTTATCTGCACATCCCTCATCTCCATGCAGTGATGGATTTAGTGGGGCCGTTCGGTCACAAGACACTCACCTTCAAAAGCCTCAAGATTGAAGGATTTTCATCCCAAATGACAGAAAAGGCAATGCTGCCTGGAATGAAGTTACAAGAAAAACATCCCTCATTTTTTGCTCGAATCTTGAAAGGGACTGTGGCCCTATTCCTCTTCCAAGACGTAGCATTTCAAGCAGCAGAAGTGGTCAATGGTCATGTTGTCGCAGAATTTGGGGATATCAACGTTAAGGCAGATGAGATCCATGCGACGCTGAATTCTGAACACCAAATCGCGGTCTCTGCAAGCATTCAGATGAAAGACCCATCCCAGAATCCGATTCTCACCGCCCCTCAGGTCCATTTGACCACAGACCGGGCCATCTCATTGGTGGATCCAGAAATCGTAGCAACTTTGACGGCAAGAAATGCGACTTACCAGAGTCCTCAAGTGGGTGTGGAAAGCATGCAGGCAAAGGCAGAGCTTACCTATTCCCATGAGCAAAAAGTATTGTTCTTCAAACCTGCAGAGGTCCTTCTTGAAGGTATGGCCTTAACGCAGTTACCCCATATGGAATTGCCTGCCCTAAGCTTGCAATTGAAGACAAACGGCCTTTTCAGTATCCGTGAGAGAAAGATTGAGGCTTCCAGGCTGGATCTGACCTTAAACCATACGCATCGCCTAAAAGCAGAGCTAGACGTGAGATTAAAAGATCAAACAGAGTTCAGACTCCGAGTGTTGGACAGCCATTTCCTGACCCAAGAGCTGTTTGCCCTGCTTCCTGATACAATGAAAAGGGCGGTCGCCCCTATCACCCTGTTGGGGCCCATCAATCTAAACGGAACTGTAAACGGGCTGAGGGAAGAGCAGAAATGGAATCTGGATTGTGACCTTGACGCCTTGCTCAAGAAAAATCAAATCACTTATAGGTCGGGACGTATCAGGGTCAATAGCGAGGTGAGCGGAAGCATTGGAGCTAAAGGACGTCTTCCCGACATGGACTTAACGGCAAAGCTGGAGGGAGATAGAACCATGATTTCGGGCGTGGGGATCCAACCTGAACCCTTCAAAGTGGGGCTCTACCTGTCGGGTAAACATCCCGTTTATCGGATCAAGGATGTTTCAGTGAAAATTCCCCGTGCCAAATTGCAGGTGGGGAAGAGAGATATTCTCGTGGAGCATCTTCGAGTGCAGACCCGGAAAGGCAGGATAGATGGCAAGGAAAAGGCCCTCTCTATCCCTGAGATACGGCTTGATTCCTCCCTTTTGAGGAATATTTCTATCGCATTGGAGTTTGACGGAGAAAAGCTCAGCCTGCAACTCCACGGAAAAGATGCCCATCTCCTAGAATCGGCCATTGCTCTCGGGCTAATACCCCCTGAATGGCAAATCATCGGAAAGGATTCTCTTCAGGTAAATGCCCTGTTGGATGACAACGGGGATTGGACTTTCACCTCTGAGCTTGGCCTCCAGAATCTTCAGTTTGAAAACAGAAGCGGCAGTGCCATGGCAGAAAACATCTCTCTCCATATGAGACTGGATGGCAAGCTCAACGTCCAGGATTCTCGAATTGTAGGGAGAGCAGATTTAAGAATGGATAAAGGTGAGGCCCTGTACGATCGTTTCTATCTAGATATGAACAAGAATGCCTTTCTTTCCTCCATTAAGGGGGAATATGCCCTGTCCCAAAATTCCCTGAAACTCTCCAGCATAGGGTTTCAACTGAAAAATATTATAAATCTTGCTATGAATGGAACGGTTCATTTCCAAGACCGGGAACCCCATCTTCATCTCTCCGTCATCGTCCCGAAAACCCCACTGAAACCCCTGTTTCATCATTTTGTCCTGGAACCTTTCAAGACAGAGCGGCCTGCTCTTGCTCTGCTGAAATTGGGGGGCACCATTGCCGCGGACCTAAGGTTCGCAGGGACGATGTCTGATTGGACGGCTAAGGGACGTTGCCAGTGGCACAAAGGCGAATTCTCCTCAGCCAAGGGCATCTTTTCGTTCTCAGGGATTAATCTCGACCTACCCATTTGGCAACAGTCTTCTCCAAAAAGTGAGGACTTAGACCTCCAGGAAAAGAGATTGGCAGGAAATTTATCCATCGGGTCCTTCGACCTCCCTCCCCTTCCTGTGCAATCTCTCAGTCTCCCCCTAGAGGCCAGCGCAGACCGGCTATCCGTAACCTCATCCACCTTTCTCAAAGTTCCTGGCGGGAAAATTAAATTGGGGCCTGTCATGACTGAAAACCTTTACCGTGCGCAGCGCTCCCTTGAAACGAGCCTTAGTTTGGATGGTGTCAAGCTTGATCCCCTTCTAACGGGCATCTGGCCCCAGTCCACGGCGGGGACACTCGAGGGGAAATTGGACCCCATACATCTTGAGGGTAATGAGCTGCGCACCACGGGTGAATTAATGGCAAGGGTCTTTGGGGGTGAAATCCTTATCTTCCGTCTTGCTGCATCGGGGCTCTTCACACCCACGCCTCTTCTAAAGCTAAACGCCGAGTGGCAGGACTTGCATCTGGGCGATCTAACCAGGGAGACCTCCTTTGGCAAAATAGAAGGGCGCCTAAGGGGCTTTGTGAACGACTTGGAAATTGCCTATGGCCAGCCCCAGCGATTTGACTTGCTGTTGGAAACCGTAAAGAAAAAGGGAGTGCGTCAGAAAATGAGCCAAAGGGCCGTAGATAGTATCGCGCAAATCGGCGGCGGCCAGAGCCCATTCATGGGAATCGCTGGCATTATGACATCATTTTTCCAAGAATTTCCCTATGAAAAGATCGGTATTCGGGCATCATTGGAAAATGATCTTTTTCGAATCAACGGGACCGTCAGGGAAGGAGGCACAGAATATTATGTGAAAGGTAGCGGCGTTCCTCGGGTAAATATCATAAACGTGAACCCAGATAACCGAATCAGGTTCAAAGACATGGTAAAGAGGATTAGGCGCGTTGCAACTTCGAAAAGGGGCCCCGTTGTAAAATAGCCTAGAGGCTGTTGGAAAACGCCCATCTGCCATTCGACAAGCCCTTCGACTTTGCTCAGGACCTTGAGCTTGTCGAACGGCTTGTCGATTGGCAGATGATGCCTCGATGGTGGATCAGGGGAAATTTTACACACTATTTACTGTTTCATACTTACTTATTATAATAGTTAAAGGAGGTGACCATGAAAAGACATATAAGACCTATATGGGTACTCATTTTAGGTGCAGCCATATTCATCTTTGCCTGTGTAACCATTAATATCTACTTCCCGGCAGAAAAAGTGGAATCCGTAGCAGGAGATATTGTCAATGATATCAGAGGCCCAGGGAGTGGCGAGGAAGAAAAACCCCAAGGTAAGGATAAGAGTTCCCTTCTCCAGAAGACTTTGAGGGCCCTGGCTCCCTCCCCTGTCTGGGCTCAAGAAGTGACAGAGGTCTCCAACCCGACCATCCGCGCGCTGAAACAGAGGATGAGAAGTCGTTACAACCAGATGAAGCCTTATTATCAGAAGGGGACGCTCAAGGAGGGTAACAATGGCTATGTCTCCCTTGGCAGCACGAGCGGGTTAGGGCTCAAGGAAAAGAGGGACCTGAACGCCCTCGTTGAGGCAGAAAACAGGGACCGAAAAACATTGTACGTGGAGGTGGCCAAGGCCCTAAAGGTACACCCCATAGACTCGGCGCAGATTGACAGGGTTGCAAAGATTTTTGCCAAAGAATGGCAGAAGTCTGTTCGATAATAACTCGCTCTTTGCGGAAATTCTTAAATTCCGAGGACAAGGCATGTCATTTTATTCAGGAATAATCATCCTAATTCTTAAAGGGGACGAATCTGATGTCGCCCAAGCGTAGGGCAAGCGAAGCGGGCAAAAAGGCGTTGCAAAATGCGCACGGCGTGCACGATGCCGCCCTTTACCATCAAGTTCGAGATAGCCTTGCCACATGTGCCCGAGATTCCTCAGAAAATCTGGAGTGGCTTTATGCCAATATGCACCCTTATTTCTTCATTACCATGAAGGAGGACATGGATGCGATTGTTAGCCTGGCTTCGGTCCTTCAGAATGTCATCAGCAATCGAAAAATCATACTCGCCGACCAGCCGAAAAAGCTTATCGTGGCCTGTCGGGACCTCCCGGGTTCACTCTATGACACCCTGAAAACCCTCCATGAGCGAGAGATCTCTTATGCCGAACTCAATCATTCCTACGGGCCTATTCCGGGTGTTGATGAGGCCCTGGAGATCCAGAGGTTTGAGTTCCAACGCAAAACGCACATGGAGATAGCCTCAGCGGGCAAGGTCACAATCCCACGTGGGACCAGGCAAGCTGTCTTCACCGATATGAAGCGCTTATATCCTGAGTTTGACTTTGGGGAGTTGGATGACACCCTTCGCCTGATCTGGCTCAACAACGAATCCTACATCCGTATTTCACCGTCAGAACGTATTGCCAGGCTCCTCCGCTTATACCAGCAGGGCAGGAAAAAGGATGGACTCTACCTGGACGTGGAGCAGATCGTGGAGGAGACACCCCAAAAGGAGTCCCGCATCCTGTTCTCCGTTGAGAGTCCCCCGGAGACAGGATTTTTGACCCAGGTTAGTGAGGTGTTCCAGCGGCTGAAGATTGGGGTGCAACGCTC
>JASFIT010000057.1:0-16133 GCA_050122535.1 Desulfobacteraceae bacterium
GATATGATCCAGGATGGCCTCCTCACCGGAGATATTGACATAGGATTCGTGCAGACCTGCGAAAGATGTTTTCGATGAATCCTCGCCAGGCGCCGAAGATCTCACCGAGACCCTCTTTCCTGGGAACTCTGACTGGATTGCAGGGGCTAAACTGGCCCGCAAATCAGGCGGCATGGGCGTCTTTATGAACAGGCTGCGGATCCGAAGCGAGGTGTCCCAGATCTCTTCCCACCGCATATCCTCAAATGTTTTGCGATAGAGCTCCAGAATGATCTGATCTCGAAGGCCCGTCTTTGTTACATATTCCTCGTATGCGCCTGTCGTGATACAGAGTGCTTCGGGGACGCGAAGGCCCCTTTTCGCCATCTCCGCAAGGGCGAATCCTTTTCCGCCCACCTGAGTGCGGTGTTGTTTATCTACTTTACGGAGGGGAAGGACAAGATTCATGGTTTCACATGGACTTCAATAACATTCTGAAAGCGGCTGGCCACATAGTATCTTTCCACACGAATTCTGAGCAGGGCACAACTGGGAGAGGAGACAAAGTCGTCTAGGTGGGGATGTTTAGCGAGGTAGGTCTTTAGGGCTTTCTCTTTCTCATGACCCTCCACCTCCTCCGCCTTACCCGTGGCCGTCACGGCCATGGCCCATCTGAAATCTGAGACTTCGTTGGATCGGCTGTCTACGAGCATGGCCACCTTGGGATCGGACGACAGATTTGCGTATTTCCGGGTGGCTCGCGTTGTGGCAAAGAAAAGCGCCTTCAGATCCTCACTTGCCGCAAAGGCCACCAAGCTGGCATAGGGCTGTCCCTCATTCTGTGTGGAGAGCACGGCCAGAGGTTGATCGGCAAAAAGTTTCTCCAGATCCCTTCTCATGCTGTCCAGGCTTTTCAAAACATACCTCTCTGATTTCAACCAGGGTGTATTACACCTTTCATTCCCTTTATATAAACCGGGTCTTAGATACCAAGCATGCGTTCTTGTTTTGTCCCTCCAAGAGCCCCATGCAAAGGCTTATTCGAGGGCCTTCAGGGCCTTGGGGACCGTGTCCTTTGGGCTCACTTTATACCACGCATCGATAATCTTGCCGTCTTGACCAATCAGAAATGAGGAACGTATGATTCCTTGATACTTTTTCCCATACATGGATTTCTCGCCCCAGGTCCCGTAGTCATCCGCCACCTTGTGATCGGGATCTGAAAGGAGTGGGAAGCCCAGACCTTGCTTCGCGTCGAACTTCTTCTGTGCATCTGGGAGATCGGGGCTAATGCCCACAGCAGCGACGCCAAGCTGCTCAAGATCGCCTTTTGCATCCCGGACACTGATTGCCTGCTTGGTGCAGCCCCCTGTATTTGCTTTTGGATAGAAGTAGAGCAGCAACTTCTTTCCTTTGAAATCAGACAATTTCAACGTTTTCCCGTCTTGATCTTTCAAATTAAAAACAGGGGCCTTATCCCCCTTCTTTAACTTTGCCATCCTTAATAACCTCCTACAACAACGCACTGTAAGCAACGTTCAATTTTTGATTAACTTAAGCACTGAAGGGACTCGGTGTCAATACGAGCTCCATATTTCACGGGCCTTTTCCCGCTCTTCCAAACGGGCGGCGAATTTGGAGACGTTAATTTGAAGATTTTGTCACCTTTTAGCGTGTTCTCTATTGTTTTTCAGAGGAAATCCTTTATGTTTAGATTATTATCCCCTAAGTGTGCACTCTGTCGAAGAAGGGATTTCCGGATGGTGTGAACACGAAAATGGGGTGAAAGGATTGAAAAGGGACCTGCGCGCATGCCTAACAGGTTGAATGATCTACTGAAACGCTCTCACATGTTTGCGTCAATCGTCCGATGGTTTGATTCGCAGGCAGGTGTTGAGGCGCTGCAAGAGAATCAGAGTAAGGGAACGGACTGGCTTCGAATCTTGCCTTTCATCGCCCTGCATCTGGGGTGCCTTGGCCTGATTTGGGTGGGTTGGAGTCCGGTGGCGGTCCTTGTGGCTGTGTTTCTCTATTTTTTGCGCATGTTTGCCATTACGGGGTTCTATCATCGCTATTTTTCCCACAAGGCCTTTAGGGTTAATCGTCTTTGGCAGTTTATTTTCGCGGTCCTCGGTAACGCTTCAGCTCAGCGAGGTCCCCTCTGGTGGTCCGCCCACCACCGACATCACCATCGCTATTCCGACCAGAAAGAGGATGTTCATTCCCCGTCGCGAAGGGGTTTCCTTTACAGCCATGTGCTCTGGTTGACAACACGCCAGAACTTCCCCACCAGGACAGAGTATGTGCGCGACTGGGCAAGATTTCCAGAGCTACGGTGGTTAAATCGCTTTGACAGCCTCGTTCCCATCCTGCTGGCCATTTCCCTCTATGTTTTGGGAGGCCTACTCGCCATCTATGCCCCCCATTTGGGGACCAGCGGTCCCCAGATGCTGATCTGGGGGTTTTTCATATCAACCACGGTCCTCTTCCATGGCACCTGCACCATCAATTCCCTCGATCATATGATTGGTAGCCGCCGGTACAACACGTCGGATACGAGTCGCAACAACGCCCTGCTGGCCTTGATCACCCTTGGCGAGGGATGGCACAACAACCACCACCACTACCCTGTTTGTGCTCGGCAGGGTTTCTTCTGGTGGGAAATCGATATCACCTATTACCTGCTCCGGATTTTGTCATGGTTAAGGATTGTGGGGCACATGCGGCCCCTTCCCGAAAGCGCCCGGGACGCAAATTTGATATCCTGAGTTGTTTTGGGATAGGGATTTACATGTCCGTTTTTGGTAGCAGCGTCTCTGAGGATTGCGTCTTATGAAGATCGCCATTATAGGCTCTGGTATTTCCGGTATGGTCGTCGCCTATCTCCTCTGCGAGGATCATGATGTGGTCGTTTTTGAAGCGAACGATTACATAGGTGGCCATACCCACACCGTCGATGTGGAAGAAGATGGCCGGGCATACCCCGTGGATACCGGATTCATCGTTTTCAATGAGGTCACCTATCCCAACTTCCTCAAGCTGATGAGGCGCCTGGGCGTTTCATGGCAACCATCGCGCATGAGCTTTAGCGTCACCTGTGAGAAGACCGGCCTAGAGTATAGCCCAAGCTCCCTCAATAGCCTCTTTGCCCAGCGCAGCAACCTGCTGCGCCCCTCTTTTTACCGGATGATTCTGGAGATCTTCCGCTTTCGCCTCCAGTCCAAGGCACTCCTCAAGAGTGACAACTATGACATGAGTCTTGGACCCTATCTGGAATCGAAACATTACTCCAAGGGCTTTATCCAGCACTTCATCATTCCCATGGGGGCATCCATCTGGTCTGCCGAACCCGAGCAATTTCATCGCTTTCCTGCTGGATACTTTGTGGAGTTCTTTAGAAACCACGGCTTCCTCAACGTGCGCAGACAACCCCAATGGCTCACCATAAAAGGGGGTTCAAAGCGGTATGTGGAGCGTCTGACCAGGCCTTATGCGGACCGAATCCGCCTGCGCTCTCCCGTGCAATCCATTAGGCGATATGACAGCCATGTGGAAGTGAAAGCAGGGAACGCTGAGGCCGAAAGATTTGATCAAGCCATCCTGGCAACGCACAGTGATCAAGCCCTGGCCATGCTTTCAGATCCCTCTAAGGCAGAGGCGGAGATCCTCTCTGCCATACCTTACCAGGAAAACCTGGCTATTCTTCATAATGATATCGCTTTGCTTCCCCGCCGGAGGATATGCTGGGCCAGCTGGAACTACCGTATTCCTCGCGAGGCCGTGGGACGCGTCGCCCTCACTTATGATATGAATATCCTCCAGAGCCTTCCCATGCGCGGGGAGATCTGTGTCACCCTCAATCTGCCTCATGACATTGACGCAGACAAAGTCATTCAAAAGATGATATACCACCATCCTGTCTATAGGCCGGATGGGCTACGGGCAAGGCAGCGCCACGGCGAGATCAACGGGGTCAACCGGACCTTTTTCTGTGGCGCCTATTGGGGTTATGGCTTTCATGAAGACGGGGTCAATAGTGCCCTGGAGGTGTGCAAGCATTTTGAGAAGGCCCTATGAGTCTGCAGAGTGCCATATACGAAGGAAAAGTGAGACACCGTCGGTTCAGTCCCGTGCTAAACAGCTTTCAATACCGGCTGTTTATGCTGTACCTCGATTTGGAGGAACTTCCCACCCTGTTCAAGGACCGCTGGCTCTGGTCCGGGAGCTGTGTGAATTTGGCCTATTTCCGTCGGAGAGATCATCTGGGCGACCCACGCGTTCCACTTGATCAGGCGGTCCGAGATCTTGTGGAGGAGAGGCTGGGGGAACGCCCGAAAGGGCCGATCCGTCTTCTTACCCATCTCCGATACTTTGGCATTTGTTTCAATCCCGTGAGCTTCTACTACTGCTACGACAGGGACGGCCGATATGTGGAGACCATCGTGGCCGAGGTCCATAACACGCCGTGGCTGGAAGAGCACTGCTATGTGTTCGGTGAGGCTCAGAATGAACACCCCCTGCGCGGTTGGAAGCGCTACCGGTTTCCTAAGGCCTTTCATGTCTCTCCCTTTATGGAAATGGAAATTTCTTATGATTGGAGGTTCCGGGAACCCGGAGAATCCATCAACGTGCACATCATGAACATGGCCCATGGCAGGAAACGCTTTGACGCGACCCTTTCCTTAAGGCAAAAGGAGATTACCAGCGCCTCACTGGCGCGCGTTTTGCTCACCTATCCCCTTATGACCATGAAGGTCATAGGCATGATCTACTGGCAGGCCCTTAGGCTCTGGGTCAAGGGAGCCACATTCTATGTCCACCCTGCCAAACGAAAATCAGAGATGATTGAGAACAAGACATGAAGGAAACCATCATCCCGTCACACTGGCCCACCCCTGAAGGGGCCAAGCCGAGAGCCCTCGACCGTGTCGCCCGGAGAGTCATTTTTTCCCTCCTTAGACGCCTAGACCGGGGTGAAATCACCTTACAGGAGGGCGATACCCAGCAGAGTTTCGGGAAAAAGACCGAAGACTGTCTCCTTGAGGCAAAGGTTACTGTGCATCATCCCCGTTTCTATAGCGCCACCCTTCTTGGGGGGAGCGTCGGCGCTGGGGAGGCATACATGGCAGGCTACTGGTCTGCGGACGAGCTCACCACCCTTGTCAGAATCATTGTCCAGAATGAGGACCTTTTAATGGGCATGGAAAAGGGGTGGTCCCGGCTCAAAGCACCCCTCTACAAGTTCTTCCATAGCATGCACAAGGGTTCAAGAGAGGGGAGCCGTGTCAATATAGGAGCGCACTATGATCTGGGGAATGATTTCTACGCTCTGTTTCTCGATGAGACCTTGACTTACTCTTGCGGCATTTTTGAGCGGGCGGAGAGCAGCCTGAAGGATGCCTCCATTGCCAAATATGAGCGTATCTGCGGGAAGCTCGCCCTAAGCTCTGGGGATGACGTCCTGGAGATCGGCACGGGCTGGGGAGGGTTTGCTATGTACGCTGCCCAGAATTATGGGTGCCACATCACGACCACCACCATCTCTCAACAGCAGTATGAAATGGCAAAGGAGCGCATAGAGAAGGCTGGACTGTCAGATCATATAACCTTGCTTTTCAAAGATTACCGAGATCTGGAAGGAAAATATGATAAAGTGGTCTCCATTGAGATGATCGAGGCGGTTGGTCACCACTATTTTGACACCTTTTTCCGTTGCTGCAGTGAGAGGTTGAAGGAAGATGGGTTGATGCTGCTTCAGGCCATCACCATCACTGATCGGCTTTTTGAACGTCACAAAAAGGAAGTGGACTTCATCAAGCGGTATATCTTCCCTGGAAGCTGCATCCCATCCATCGCGGCCATGGCCCATGCTATTGCACGGGTCACCGATCTCAAGGTTTTTCATCTTGAAGATATCACGCCCAATTATGCACGGACGTTGCGCACATGGCGACAGCGCTTCTTTGAAAACATTGAGAAAGTGCGCCAGCTCGGCTTTGAAGACACCTTTATACGGATGTGGGAATTCTACTTCTGTTATTGCGAGGGGGCCTTTATGGAGCGGTATCTGGGTGATGTGCAGATGCTCTTGACCAAGCCTTTGTGCCGAAAAGCCCCCATTCTCCCTTCGATCGGTGGGTGAGGACGTGCACAACGCTCTCGAACGCGCCCCAACGGTTCGACTAAACGGTCATCCCGGTCAAGTCCCGCTTCCTGAGCAGGTAGTGTGAGACCAACCACTCCTTTCCTTTTTTATAGCCCCACAACTCCGCGCAGGCCATGAAAAAGATCCGCCACCTCTGAAACCAGCGGGCTGCAGCCTTCTCTCCGTAGACCTCTTTGAGAATCGGCAAAATATCCACCTTCTGCGCATCCATATTGGCGAGCCAGGCCTCGGCTGTTTTTCGGTAATGGGTCCCGTCTACCCTCCAGTGCGCCTCCACAGCAAGATGATCTTGAAAATGATAGAGCAGATCATCGGAAGGCATCAGGCCCTCTGTGAAAAAATAGCGACCCATCCAGTTCTCCTTTCCTTCCTCTTCAAAGACATACGCGAACTGGCGATGGGTGAATATGTGGATAAAGAGCTTTCCGTTTGCTCTCAACCAGGTGGCGATGCGCTGAAGGAGAAATTCCCAGTTACGCATGTGCTCAAACATCTCCACGGAAATGACCCGGTCAAAACGGCGTTCCGTCTCAAAGTCGTTCATATCCGCTCTGATCATCTCCACATTTCTCAATCCCTTTGCGGCACACTGCTCCTTGATGTATGCCTCCTGGGGGCGGGAATTGGAGACGGCCAATACATGGCTCCTGGGATACTTTTCCGCGATCCAGAGCGAGACCGCACCCCAGCCGCAGCCCAGCTCCAAAATCTCCATACCATCCTTAACTTGGGCCCGATCACAGGTCAGGGCAAGCATGGCCTCTTCAGCCTCATCCAGGGACTTCACACCGGGTGGCCAGTAACAGCTACTGTATTTCATCCGCCAGCCAAGCACTTTTTGGAAGAAGTCTGGCGAAACCTCGTAGTGTTGCTCCTTGGGCTTGTCTGTTCGAACCGCGATGGGGCTTGCTCGCATTCTCTGGATAAGACGCTCCAAGGCCTGACGCTGGGCCTCCATATTCCCCAATTCCTCTGCCTGAAGCCTCTCTCTATCTCGTCTCCGTATGGCCCAGCGGATCAAGCGATCTGGAATGATGTCTAACTCTGCTACATCCGTCATTCTCATGGCTGCTTCCTTTTGGGAAACCAGGGGACAAAGGCGCTCGTGCTTTCTATGTAATCCCTGTATTTGGGCCGGGTCTCCACGATGCTTTTCTCAAGCAACGTCACTCCGGACACCTTTAGTAGGAGTATGGTTATGGTCAGCGGACTGATGATCGTCCAAATTTTCCCTGGCGCTGCCAAGGCAATCAGGAACAACCCCCACCACATGAGGCATTCTCCAAAGTAATTGGGATGACGGGTGGTGGCCCAAAGACCCCGGTTCATCACCCTACCCCTGTTTGCGGGATTGGCCTTGAAACGGCCCAACTGCCAATCCCCCACAGCTTCAAAGAAAAACCCTATGGCCCAAACAAGCAGTCCCAAGGTATCCTGCCAGACCCATCGGTCGGGTTCTGGAGAAATCTGCCCGGCCTGGGTCGCCAGGGAAATGACCCATAATAGGATGCCCTGGGTGCCAAAGACGGTGAAGAGGCTCACCCACCAGAATCTGGGGCCGTAGTTGGCCCGCCAAGCCTGATACCGCCGGTCCTCACCCTTTCCCCAGTTCCGCCCACCTATATGAATGGCAAGGCGAAGCCCCCAGATGGTGACAAGTGTGCAAATGAGAAGTTTGCGGCCCAGATATCCTTCTGCCATATGGAAGGTTAGCCATGCAACAATGACAAAACCGAGGCCCCAAAAGATGTCCACGATGCTCGCATTCTTCAACACAAGGCTGAGGAGCCAGAGGCCTATCATGCACCCGAAGATGATCGCCAAATTCGCGCCGTAAACGGTCCATAAAACGTCCATCTCAATTCTCCGCTGATTTCATGTTTAAAACAAAAACATCAGTATGGCTACGAAACCATGATTCTCTCACGACGAAGTGGATCCGTCACAGATCGCCCCGCTTTTCTCTCCGCAATGGCAAATCTTATCTCCCCGTGCCGTTTGCGGCTTATGGGATAGGCAAGAGCGATGATAAGGGCGACTATATTGCAAACAGAGGGAACGAGGGCATAAAGCAGGCGTAAGGTGAGGAGAACCTCTTCCGACTGTTCCACGTTGGGCATATACCCGACTTTGCCCAATATGGGTAAAGCGATCCCCACGCCCAAAGCCGCCGCCAGTTTTTTTGTAACGGACCAAAGCCCAATATAGTGTCCCTCCCTTCTCTCACCTGAAAGCAATTCATCGTAATCAATGACGTCAGCTTGCATGGCCGAGGGAATGGCGAGTGTGGCCCCCAAGCCGATCCCAGAAACAAAGACCAGGATGCCATAAACCCATACATCACCCGGTCCCAGAAAGAAGACACCCACGAAAGCACCCGTATTGACCCCCATCGAAGCAATCCACGTCCACTTTTTTCCCAGACTTCTTGAGACCAGTATCCATCCCGGCAGAAACAAAACCCCGGTGACAAAATAAATAATGAGGAACAGGTCTGCCAGCTTCGACTGCAGGACATATTCCACATAATAGAGGATGAGCGTCGCTGGAAGATTGTTCCCGAAGGCGCTCACCGTGTAGGAGACCAAGAGAATGATAAACGGCCTATTTTGGGCGACGCATCGAAATCCCTGCCATAATCCCTGTTTTTCGTCGCCTTCTGGTTGAGGCCTTTCCCGTATGGAGAGGACGCACCACCAGCAGAATGCCACGACCAGTGGGCCATAAAGGACTGAGATCCAGAAGAACTTCTCACGCTCCCCCTCCCCTCCCGGAGGCATGCCCATGGCCCAGGTCACCAACGCAGGAGAGCTTGCTGCAACAAGCGTCCCGGCGATGAGCGCCCCATCCCTCATGCCAAAAAGGGTCGTCCTTTCATGGTAATCAAACGTGATTTCAGGTCCGAGTGACTCATAAGGCACAACAGCCAACGTCCAGAAAAGGAAAAGGGAGAAGATAGAGACCCCGAACCAGAAGGTCTCAAATGTGGGTGAGGCAACCGGAGGGTTGAAGAGTGCGTAGATGGCAAGAGCAAGCAGAATCGACGCCGCACCGATGTAGGGGCGTCGCCTGCCGAACCGGGTTCTCGTCCTGTCCGACAAAAACCCGATGGCCGGATCTGTGACGGCATCAAAGAGGCGCACGGCCAGGATAAGATACCCCAGCACCGTGATGTGAACACCGACCACATCCGTATAGAACTTGGGGATGTACACATACACGGGTATACCCACGACGGCCAGTGCAAAGGCCGGGGCCGCATAGGACAATTTCTTGCTGAGCGGGACGGAATTGGCATCAGAGGAACTCATGGTTCTATCCATCACCGCCCACATTTGAAGCCAAAGATTTTCTTACCACCAGGCATTTAACCCTTCCTTGCCGCACCCGAAAAGCAAAGGGAGCTGTTGTTTAACTCTTTACGGTCTGTAAATATTTTTCCGAAATCTCTTTCATCCGTCGCCGATTCAGTCCAAAGTCGTAGTACCCGGCCCGTGATGCAGAGCGGAAATGGACAACGCGCTCTTCGTCATCCAGCAAGAATTCCACATCGTCCACAAATCTCCAAAGGGCTGTTCTGAATTCCACATGGATGTGGAATTCTGTCAGCTTGACGATTTGCATTCGCTTCATGCCTTTGAGGATGCTGAGAATCCGTTCCCTGGTTGCCTCCCGCGTTTGCAGATAGGGAAGCGGTTCCATGGTATGCCTTTTACTCTTGCTCTGAGTTGAAACACAGTTGGGCGAATCCGGACAAGGGGCCAATTTGTCTTCCGTGGCACCAAGGCCTTCCACACCTGCTCCTGACACGCTGCTCAAAATGAAAATGGTCATAAGACCGCTAATGGATCCTCTTTTCATACGTCCTCCTCTTTTGCCTGCAGGCTTCCATCCCTCATTTGTCCTTTCCCTCGTGGGCCGGTTTAGAAAACTCAGGGGGAGTATGGCGCAGACCTTTGATCCATCGCTCGGGAAAGGCCTCGATCCCATTTGCCGCCCCGAGAAGCGCGCCCAAGACCGCCCCCCGATAGGCATTATCTCCACCCAGATTTGTGTTTGCAATTAGGCCGCCTTCCGGATCGTCATGATATTTTAGAGCCAGATAGATGACCGAGGGGACCGATTCCTCCACATAGCAGGCCGTACTGAACCGCCGTCCCACCACCAACTCGTCCTCCTCGTCCAGCCATTTCAGGAACGGATATCCAGCAAATGGGCTTCGCTGCTTTTCCATTTCCGCCATCAAAGCCTCTTTCAGGGGTGAACCATTGAATATCTGTAGCAGCAAGTCAGCAAGAAGTAACGTGGCGCCCTCCATTTTAGGGCCAAGGTGCGTGAGGGAAAGGTGCTCTAGAGCAGCTTTTTTCGCCTTTTCAGGATCGTCCCTATAGAACACAACAATCGGGACCACGCCCACCAAACCGCCAATATGTTTCTCCTGGACACCGCATTTTCGGGGTGGCGCCCCTTTGGCGTATTGGGTGAAAAAATGGCGGTGGTATTCCTCCACATAGGTATCGCGGTGGTTGCCTGGTGTGGTCATATAGTTGATGTAACGTTTGAGATAGTCGTCGGCGTCATAACCCCCATTTTTATTGAGTGATTCTATGAGTAGTGCGCATAATTTCAAGTTCAGGGTATTTTCCCCAGCTTTTAGAAACTGGTGGTAGTGAACACCGTGCTGCCCCCAGTATTGAGCCTGCTCATGAAGGATGTCTCCCTTCTTGTTGATCGATTTGTAGGATGAGCGCCAAAGGATGCTATCTGGATGGGGATTCCTGGGTTCCAGATAATCCCTCACTTGGCCGTAATCTCGCCGTAAGGCGAGTCGGTCATAGTACCAATGCACAGGCATGGCAAGGGCATCTCCGATGAAAAGGCCATAGATACATCCGCGCATCCTCGATTCCAAGGGGACATTTGAGAAATTCTTTTCTGGGTTTGAGCTTTCACCTTTCATGATTCACCTCTCACGATTTCGCACGATATTTGCTTAGTGACCTAATCCTCCCTCTGATACTACAAGTATCTTGGCGCGTTTATATATTGAAAACTAAACATCAAGGCTTGTTAAAACAAGTGTTCCGAAGGGAAGTGCTCTTCTTGACCGATAATCCATGCAGTCGTCAAGGAAAGGAATATAACGCCATCTACCTCAGTTTGGGCGGCTTTGTTGACAGTCCTATGGGGATGATTATCGATTTTTTAGAAGTGCGTTAAGGACTAGAGGGCGTTTCCCACCTCTCAGGAGAAGAGAGGGCCGCGGCATAGGAATAGAGGTAGCAACGCCCTCAGGAGATACGCGACCGTTTCAAGAGGGATGAACGTCCGCACCCTTACCCCAAATGGGTCCCTTCAAGCAGAGAGGAAATAGGGACCTATTTGGATTTTGTTTCCAGAATATAGCTCAGAATCAGGAGTGTGGGTGGCCACAACCCCACAAAAATCCCCCACTCGTGGGCCTTACCAAAGAATACGATCAGGGACAAAGGGATGGCAATAATACCTAACCAAAAGCAGAGTTGAGATAATCCTTTCATGGACGCCTCCTCCTTTCAAGAAGAATAGAGTTGGAAGATGAGACTACCACCAGAGCGGCTGGAGAGCCTTGTTAGTAGCCACCCAGACGTACTTTTAGCTACCGCTCCCCGATAAAGCCCCGGCTGTAAGTTAACGGCTAGAAGGTTTCGTGACTCTTTGGCTCATCATATTCAAAAAGTTTTGTAAGTCAAGAACTTTGGCGCCCTCTCCCCCTCCTGATTACCGATCAGGTTCATATTAGTGTCCACAACGAGCTGAAGCATTTCACACAGACGGGGTCTTATGTTTTCTTCAGTTTGGAGATCATTTCTTCCACTTCTTCATAACCTTCCTTATAAAATTTTTCTTCCTCGGGATCCAATTCTCGTAGAAGCCTCAGAAACTCACCGGCATGTTCTTTTTCTTCGTTGGCAATATCATACAGCACTTCCTGAGCCAATTTGTTGTCTGTCGACTCCGCCAGCTGCTGGTATAATTGGATCGCCTCATATTCAGCGGCAACCATAAATCGAATTGCCCGCACCAGTTCTTCGTGGGTGAGCTGACGGTCGTTTTTCAATACCATGAACGGATTGCAGAATTCCGGCATACTTTACCTCCTTTCAATAAGACACAAGAAACGTTTTTTTGATTTCTCGTCTATTCGAAGCCATGGGTCCACCAGGATTAGGTTTTCGCGATATGCATCGCACATGGGAAACATAAAGGCAATCAAAAAATAAATCGATTTAGTAACGGACGATATGGGAAAGCGTGACGCAAAGGGCTATCCATGATAAAGCCTCGCCGCATTCGCCAGAACCCTATTGACTTTCGTTATCAGGTCGATTATCAATTTGCTCATCGGTCGTGGTATCCTAAGAAAGTCAGTGGCGGAGGATATTAAAATGAAGAAAAAAATGCGTGTAATGGCAGAAAAACCCTTAAATGCCGAAACGCCAATCGAATCTCTTCGTCCGTGGATTACCGACAACGAGCTGTTTTTCAAACGGAACCAGGGTCAGTTCATGGAGACACCCATTGAGCTTTCCGACTGGAGGCTTCTTGTTGGTGGGTTGGTTGAAAAGAAACTCTCATTGACCTTTGAGGATATCCAACGCATGCCTAAAGTGGAATTGGCCAAGACCCTGGAATGTTCTGGAAACAGTCGCTCTTTGCTCAAACAAAAAGCCTCCGGCAATCCCTGGACCATTGGCGGGGTGGGAAATGCGATTTGGGGGGGCATCTGGCTTAAAGATCTATTGGAAGAGGCGGGAATGAAAGACAACGCCAAACACGTTAGCTTCGAAGGATTGGATGAGCCCCTCGGATCCGCCGGTATTAGATTTATCCGCAGTATTCCGCTGGAGAAGGCTAACGCTTCAACCCTGCTCGCCTATGAAATGAACGGCGAGCCCTTGCCCCTCAAACATGGGTATCCACTGAGGGCTCTGGCGTTAGGCTGGACAGGTGCAAACTGTGTGAAGTGGCTCCATAAAATTACAATGCTCGATCGGCCTTATGAAGGGCATTTTATGGACAAGGTATACCGTATATTCCAAAAAGGCGAAGATCCAAAATCCGGTGCGATCGTTAAGGACATCGTTGTCAAATCAATTATTTTTGAGCCTCTGGACGGCGAAACCCTCCCGGCCGGTGTTGCGGCGATTCGAGGTGCGGCCTATGCAGGGGAAAACGGCATAAAGGGAGTGGATGTCTCTGTTGATGAGGGCCAGACGTGGAACCCGGCCAAATTGATTGGTATTCAGCAAGACTTTGCCTGGCGCCATTGGGAGTTTTTGTGGGATGTTCCTCATGCGGGAGAATACACAATCATGGCCCGCGCGACGGACATGCGCGGGCACCAACAGCCCGAGACGGCCCTTTGGAATGTGCTGGGCTACGCGAACAACGGCATCCTGGAACACGCCATCGTTGTCCAGATTGCCTAAAAAAGGGGGACGGGCATAAATAAATAACTAACTCACTTTTCCAGTTTATAACTATTCTCCTTTGCGATAACTTCTCCTCTCTTCACAGCATATCCAACGCCTGGCTGAGTTATATTAAGCAGTTTCGCCAATTCTGTTAATTTGTATCCCAGTCTCCGAACCGCCCAGTAGCAAAACAAACCCCGAGCATCTGCCTTTGCTTTCTCTCTGCTCTTTGAATATATATCATCTCCTTCCAACTCGAATAGATCACATACCCGCTTTTCAAGAGTTTTAAGATCATATCCCAGTCTTTTCATCTCATAATAACGATTAAATTCTTCATTTGTCTCTTCTAATATTTTAAGGACAAAATCGCTATCCCCTAATATTCTTTCATCTCCTTTTATCCTTTCTCTATCCATTCTTCCCATCTTTTTGACGGCATCCCAACCCCCGAGACTCCGAATCAAACCCCCACCAACTAACTCAGGACGCCTCCCTCGCTTTACACCTTCCTTCACATAAAAATAATATGATCTCCTAGCATCACTTACTCGTTTTCCGAAATAGGAAAGAACATACTTGGTGTCCTGCCATTCGAACTGTCTCCGTCCCATTAGGGCACTTTGACCACAATATTTGTAATTATTTAATTTTGCTAAATCGAGCACTAGCCCCGCCCTCAGGGGGTTTAAATGAATATAGCGTACCAATTCCTTTAGATAGGCATCCTCCTGACAAATAATTGACTTGAATCGATTTTGAAAAAGAGGACCATGCCGTTGGTAGCGACGGTTAAAACTGACCACATATCCGGTCAGCAATTTTCTCATGACGTTAGAGATGGATTCATGGCCTGTGCGGAATAAAAAATGCGCATGGTTGGATAAAAAGGCCCATGCATAGCAAGATGTTTGCGTGGAAGGGAGTAAGTCACTGAGGCGGTCTAAGAGGTTATCTCGATCTTTATTATCTCGAAATATTCTTCTGCTTTCTATCCCGCGGACGATAATATGATGAAGAACGCCGGGGGCATCTAAGCGGGCTAATCTTGGCATGAACAGATGCTTATCCAAATATTATTTTAAATGTCAAGTTAGTTATTTATTTATGCCCGTCCCCCTTTCCACCACCCTAAGCACATGGGTCTCCCGCAGTTCCTCCCACAATGCCTTCAGGATTACGGCGAGGCATTGTTCGGGATTCAATCCTTTGGAATGACAGACAACCCGGCAGGATTCCATGAGGTCTTTATTCCCTGCCAAAAGGCCCAGTTCGTGCCCCACGTATGACTTTAGCGATAGATGGAGCAAATAGAGATTCTCCTGGGTTAGATTGGCAATATAGACTCTATCTCTGAGTGATAGTTCTCCTATCAGTCTTTCCACCGCTTCCTCAACGGTTTTTGGGTAGTTCCAGTCAACCATGCTTAAAGTCTCAGTTCCAAAATGAAAATCCCGGCACGAGCGCGTCCGGCATTGCTCAACCGAACTCACTCTTCCTTACTAGGAGTTTGTGTTCCTGGTTCGCCTTTTCTTGTTTGGGCATCCACTTTTTTAGATTTCATATTATTCGGATAAATGATGAGGCGTTGCCCTGGATGGATGTGACGCCTCGGGTTAATCCGGTTCCAGATGATAATGGATGTGAGGGGAACGTCGAACCTGTCGGCAATCGAAGAAAGATTGTCACCCTCTTTCACCACATAGATCTGCTCCTTCTTGTTTGTCAAATGATCTTTTGCCGCGCTTTCATATCGGGCCTCAAATCCCTCAGAGGCTCCCTTAGGGACCAGAATATTGTGGCTACCTTTTGCCAGGTAGTGGCCTCGAATCTCGGGATTGAGGTCCTTGATCACTTTAAAATGGGTTCCGGCCGCCTTTGCGATAACCTGAATGGGCATTTCCCGCTCACAGGTCACTTCTACCCGATCGAATGTGAGCGGAGGATAGTAGTCTTCTTCGTTAAGTCTGAAACCATATCTTGCAGGATCAGAGAAGATCATTTTGACGGAAAGAATTCGGAATACGAATCGCTGTGTTTCCAGGGGGAGATAGAGCGCATAGTAATTATCGGTGTCCTGTTCCATCATTTCTGTCATGAGCCCCTCTTCTCCCATATTAAAGGCAGCAATAGCAAGGGTCCAGGACCCAAATGTTTTGTGCAAGTCTTTGAAATACTGAATGGCAGCCCGGGACGACGCAAAAAGATTTCTTCTTTCGTCAATGCGCCTGTTAATCACCAGCCCATATTTTTTTCCTGTCCCGGCCATAAACTGCCAGAATCCCCTTGCCCCCCTTCCCGACCTCACATGGGGACGCAGGGCACTCTCAGCAACCGCCACATACTTGAGATCCTCAGGCAAGCCGTTTTCTTTCAGCATCTGTTCAATAGTGGGCATATATCGGCGTGAGCGCTTTAGCCAGAGGATGACCTGCGGCCGGTCCCAGAGGGAAAGCAGGAGTTCCTTTTCAAATCGCTCTCGTACCTCTTGATTTTCAACGGGGACCCTTTCACCACAAAGTTCAATATCT
>JASFIT010000058.1:0-15910 GCA_050122535.1 Desulfobacteraceae bacterium
CACCCCGGGCATCGTGTGGATGAAGTGGCGGAGAAGACAGGATTTGATCTCATTATTCCCGATAATGTCCCGTTTACGCCTGCTCCAACAGAAGAAGAGATCACCATGTTGAGAACCCAGATTGATAAAGTCGCTTGCCTGGAGCGATTACACGGCTTGCAGACATAGATACAAAAAACAGAAATGATTACACCATAGAAGAGACCCCCTTGAGAAGACACATCTATCTGAAAACAAATATCCCTACGGGCAGAATCTTTTGGCGCTGGGGAGTATAGATGCCTTTTGAAAAAACAAAAGGGATAGATATCTATTACGAGATTCACGGCGATGGTGGAGAAAGAGGGACGATCATCCTTCTTCATCATGGTTTCGGCTGTACAAAGATCTGGAAGGAAATATATCCACAATTGGCCGCCAATGGTTATCGTATCATAATGTATGATAGAAGGGGATACGGACGCTCGGAGAGGGGAGCAGATTTTGAAGAATTCTATGTCAGCGAGCGCTTTCGCCCCGAGAGTGTGGATGAATTAGCCGCTTTGATGAACGTTCTTAGTATTGATTCCTTTCATATCGTGGGTCAATGTGAGGGGGGCGTCATCGGTGTGGATTATGCGGTGAAATATCCTGATCATGTTCAAACGCTTGTTATCTCAAGTACCCAATGTTACAGCAAGACGAGCATGCTTGAACTGAACAAAGAGGCCTTTCCAAAGTCGTTCAAAGATCTTGAACCGGAACTTAAAGAGAAACTGATCGAATGGCATGGAGAGCATGCCGAATCCTTTTTCAACCAATTCCGAGAATACGGCGGCGTTTATGGTAAGGATTTTTTTGATCTTAGGGGTGTGTTGCCTTCGGTCATCTGCCGCACCCTGGTACTCTATCCAGACAGGAGTTCTATCTTTGATGTTGAACAGGGTGTTGCTTTTTATCGCCATCTTTCCAATGGGGAACTGGCTGTACTCCCCTATTGTGGGCACAATACCTACGAGTATCGACCTGAAGAATATATCCGCATGGTTTTGGATTTCCTCGGCAGGCATGAGAATTCCACTGGCCTCTCATCTTCTGAGAGAGAGGAGTTCAACTATTCATGTTTGGCCGTGAAAAAAACGTAGGGCATGCTCATGGGCGATACGGGGAATTTCTTTGGCCCTATTCTCGAAATAGCAGTGATGCATCCACCGAAAGCTTTTCCCTTCCAAGGATTTCCTGAGGAATCCTTGGCCACCCAATCCTGTGGATCTTTCATCCCCCTTCACTCCAACCCCACATCAATCCGTAGAAGAGTTTCCAAGGTCCGAGACCGGTGTGTCTGGAGACATGAGGGGGAAAACTAGACTTTGGCTGGAGGTGAATAGAAAATGGATCTTGTTGAGGGGATTAAGACCAGAAGGAGCGCTCGGAAATATAGGTCGGACACAGTTTCAAGGGAGCTTCTACAAGAGGTAATTAACCTGGCAAAGTGGGCGCCGTCCGACATGAATACCCAGCCGTGGCAGGTCACTGTCCTGAGAGATAAGGCGCGCGATGGGCTGGTAAAGATCATGAAAAAGGGTATTGACCCCCTTAAGCCTCTTTTAAAGGAGCGATTTCCGCCCAAAATTGGACGCGCTACAGAATTATTTTTTCAAAATATGGGGGATGCACCGGTGATTATGGTTGTGACCGGCGACAAGAGGGATAGTGTCGTGGAACAAAAGGTGGTCATAGAGTCATGCAGCGCTTTTACACAGAACCTACTCTTAATTTGTCACAGCCGCGGACTCGCGACCTGTTGGGTCGGTAGCAGCCTCCATTTTGAAAGAGAATGCTTGGAGTACATAGATAAGACAGATAGGATTCTGATCGCTACGATCACGGTAGGCTTACCTGTGGATACCTATCCTGCACCACCGAGAAGAGAGGTCAGCATAGAGTGGATTGAATAGCTTTTGGCGTTGAGCGATTTATCAATTGAAGCATTAAGCTCTGCAAGCAATAAAAATCGCGCTGAAAAGAATAATCTTTCAATATCAATTCAATCAAGCATCGGTAGAGGAGGAATAATGTGGAATGTGCTAAGCCCCGAGGACATGCGGAAACTCATGCGGGTTGCTTCGGGAGAGGAAAAGGCTGATCTGGTTATCGTCGATGGTGACTTGGTAAATGTTTACAGTGGCGAACTCCTTGAAGGTTGCTCCGTCGCCGTAAAAGGCAAGTGGATAGCATATGTAGGTCCTGATGCGAGTCATGCCATTGGACCTGAAACCGAAATTATAGATGCCTCCGGCAAAGTGCTTACGCCTGGTTTCATTGACGGCCACACCCATATGATATGGTATTGCACCCCATATGAATTCCTCCGTTATGCCATAAAAGGGGGAACGACCACGTTTGTTACTGAAATAATGGAATTGGTTCACTTCGGTTATCAGGGTCTATTGGAGTATCTTCAAGCCGTTGAACATCAACCGGCAAAAATTCTTGCGACGGTTCCTCCTGGGATCACGCTGAGCGAATCCTTTCGCAAAAGGAGACCTAGCCTTGAAGAGCTCAAAGAATTGCTGCAAAGGGAAGATATACTCGGTGTAGGTGAAGGATATTGGCAAGATGTGTTGGAGGGTGAAACCAACTTTCGGGCCCTTGCTTCGGATTCACTGAGACTTGGAAAGACCGTCGAGGGACATGCCGCTGGCTGCCGGGGAAGCAAACTCCAAGCATATCTCGACAATGGCGTTTCCTCCTGCCATGAGTCTGTTAGCGCAGAAGAGGTATTGGAAAAATTGAGGGCAGGGATCTTTGTTATGGTCCGCGAGGGGAGCATCCGAAAGGAATTAGAAGCCATTTCGGAAATAAAAGATAAACATTCTGATCTTCGACATGTGGCATTGGTCACCGATGGCGTAGATCCAAGAGAATTGACTGCAAAGGGACATTTAGAATGCGTGGTGCAGCAGGCCATTGAACTTGGGTTTGACCCCATTGTGGCGATCCAAATGGCTACGCTTAACCCGGCAGAGTATTTCCACTTAGATAGGTTCGTGGGTGGCGTTGCCCCCGGGAAATACGCAGATATGGTGATCATTCCTGAACTTCAAACCATTCGTGCCGAATTTGTCATTAGCAACGGGCAGGTCATAGCCCGGCAAGGCAAGCTTCAGGTAGAGCCACGCTGGAGTGATTTTTCCCTAAGAGGGCCAAAAAACATTCGAGTTGGCCCCAAGGACTTTACCATCCATGCACCCGGGAAAGGCCCTTTTAAGACAAGAGTGATTGACTACGTTACTACCCTAGTCACTCGAGAGGCGCTGATAGAGATGTTTCCGCTGGAGGGTGAACTCAGGGCTGACCCGGAACAAGACGTATTGAAAGCTTCATTAATTAACAGTGAAGGAAAGCGCTTTACAGGTTTTGTCAGGGGTTTCGGAATAAAGCGGGGCGCCCTTGCAGTTAGCAACGGCTGGGAGATTTCAGGCATTACAGCCGTCGGTGTGAAAGAGGAGGAGATAGCCAAGGCAGTCAATCGGGTGTCTGAGCTCGGAGGAGGCATCGTACTCCACGTGGAAGGGCAATCTCACATTGAACTCCCCCTCCCTATAGGAGGGATACTTTCAAACCTCTCGATCGAGGCCGTCGCTGAGACCTTGGACGAAATTCAGAATCGGGTAAAGGCCTTAGGCTGTCCTTTTGAGGATGTTTTTCTACCTTTACACATCCTTACCACCCCAGCCATCCCCTTTCTCCGAATTTCCGAAGATGGAATGATAGACATCAAAAAGGGTGAAATCGTTGACCTAATCGTATCCTAAGGACGCCTCAATTCTTCAGGTTGAAGATACTTGGCCCGTACTTCGGCGGGAGCCTCAAGAACGGCATCAAGGAGTTCCAACATCTCCTCCTTGGCCTCTGGGAGTTTGCCATCGATGGGAAGGTAATTGGAAACATGGTCGCTCACAAATTCTGAGTTCACCTCTAGAACTTGGATCAGCAATCTTTCCTCTTTTAAGATCCCCTCAGGAGACAATCGCTTGAACTCGCCCTGCTCCACCTTTTCGTACAAAGGCGTGCCCGGAACCACGATCAGCGTACGCGCACGAATAAAATCCGGGTCTATGGCATTCAACGCTCTGGCGGTTCCCTCTGCATGCTCCTGCCAGCGATCTCTCCCCCCGATGCCCAGCAGCACATACTCTGATAGGGAAATCCCGCTCTCCTTAACCTTCCTGCCAGCCCTGACCATTTCATCAGCGGTTGCGCCCTTATCCACAACCTTTAGAATTTCGTCGTCACCAGATTCCAGACCCACATGGAGACGGGTGAGCCCTGCATCGTGAAGTCGTCTCAGCTCATTAGGCCTCTTCTTGAGGGCCGTTTTTGCCCGGGCATAACTGGTCACGCGCTCCAGCGTAGGAAACGTTTCATACAGGAACGCGATCACCTCCACCAGTTCATCAGTCTTCATGATGAGGCTATCGGAATCGCCAATAAAGGCAGTTTTTACCCCTTCGTTTGTGAGCCAAAGTCTATTATTCTGTATAGCCACTTCTTCAACCCGGTCTCGCGCGTCATGTTGGTTGGCCCACTCCAGTATCTGATCAGACTCGGCTTTCATGGCCAAAATATCTCCCTTTATCTCCTCAACCGGCCTGAGTTCAAGCTTACGGTGATCCCATAGAACGCCGTAACAGAAGATACAACGTCCCCAAGGACAATATCTCGTGGCCCTTACGAGCAGCGACCGAGCCTCGCTCGGGGGCCTGATGGTAGGGCATTCATAGTGCATATGTTCTTCTCCTGCTTGTCCGAAAATAGAAAATCCATGATAGCACGCTCGGAAGCTCAATATTCAAGAAAAAAAATGAAAAATTCTTCTTGACAGGCCGATGGGCTTTTGTTAGAGATAGACAAAAAAGTCCAACAACCGATTGGTCGATCCATTTCCTGTAAAATGTAACCAAACCGGGAACCCTAAGAAGACCTAAAGTCAGGATTATTCATTGCGAAATCAAGACGTTACCGCCACAAAGGCGGAGGAAATCATTGACGTGGCCAGTCAACTCTTTAGCGAAAAGGGCTACAAGGCGACCTCCCTCAAAGATATCGCAGATCTTGTGGGCCTCCACAAGACGAGCCTGTTTCATTATTTCAGAAACAAGGAAGAGATTCTCATGGGAGTCATGGACAAGCCTATGAAAATGCGCATGAATTTCCTGGATGAGATCATGAATAGTTCCCATTTGAGCGGCCCTGAAAAGTTCAAGCAGGCCTTTAAATCTCAAGTCTTTATGACATGTGAATTCAGGGATCACATCAATGTCTGGTTGACCGAGATAAGAAGCCTCTCCCCGCATAACCAGGGGATTTACAACAGAAAAAGAAAGGAATACGAACTACGTTTTGAAAGAATTGTTCGAGAAGTTCAAGAAGACGGGCAAACGCATCTCTTCAAAGACATTGATCCGAAAATCGCAACCCTGGCCGTTTTGGGTATGTCCAACTGGCTATTGAAATGGTACAGCCCTGACGGCTCATTCACGCCAGATGCCATCTTTGATGCCTTTTACCTTGTGATTACAAAAGGCGCCGTTCTGGATAAAATCTAGATGGCGAAGGGCTATTTTGTTCTTGACGGAGGGATTTTCCTCACGTAAAAACCATCCAACCGGTTGGTTTGATTTTACGCGGAAGACGTTTAATAATTCACAAATAAAGGTTCTTAGTGGGGTATAACCCTACTGATGTTAACGAGACCGCACTTGCGGGACATCTCGATTCAAGGAGGTCATAGCATGATTACTGCAGGTATAGACGTTGGCACGGGGAGTATCAAGGTTTTGATATTGGATGGAGATCAGGTCCTATCAAAAGTCAGGTTTATTTCAGAGATGGAGGAATCCAAGGGGGTTCAATTGGCCTTTGATGATGCCCTTTCCAAAGCAGGGATTGGTGCCGACTCCGTGGCTTTTGTAACGGCTACGGGGGCGGGCGCAAAAAACGCTCTCAATGCCCAGGAGACCATCACAGACATCACTTCGGCGGCCAAAGGAACCTCATATCTAATTCCAGAAACGAGGACCGTTATTGATGTGGGTTCCGAAGAGGCGAGGGCAGTCAAATGTGATGGGGCGGGTGATGTTTTGGATTTCGCCACAAATGAGAAATGTGCGGCTGGAGCAGGCGCGTTTATTGAAGCCATGGCCAGGGCCGTTGAAACAGACTTTGAACAATTTGTATCTCTCTATTTTGAGTCAGATAAAGATATCCCCCTAAACGCGCAATGTGCTGTTTTCGCTGAGTCGGAAGTGGTTTCACTCATTAATTCCGAGGCAACCACCGCCGATATTTCCCGGGCCATAAATCGCGCTATAGCAGAGAGGACGTCATCCATGACAAGGCGGGTTGGCGTAGAACCAAAGGTCGTTTTGATTGGTGGGGTTGCACTCAATGCGGGTTTTGTGGATGCCTTGGGAAAATTTCTAAAAACTGAAATAACTTTATGTGAGGATCCAATTTTCGTCAATGCCTTGGGCGCTGCCCTGATAGGACGGGAAAGGAGTTGAAGATGGCGGAAGGGAAAGAATATTTTAGATGGACGGAATCAAAGGTTGTAAATGAAGACATTGACTGGAAAAAAGCGGATGTCATTGCAGCGGGTGTGGATGTGGGTTCGGTCAGCTCACAGATGGTTGTTCTGGCTGATGGGGAGATTTATGCATACAGCAATACCCGCAGTGGGTCCAGCAGCCCAAACAGCGCCAAGAAGGCCGCGGACATGGCTTTAGAGGATACGGACCTGAAACTGGAGGATATTCATTATATTGTGGGTACGGGCTATGGCAGGGTAAACATCCCTTTTGCAAACAAGAGTATAACGGAAATCTCCTGTCACGGGATAGGGGCAAATTACATGTATGGTTCTTCGGTCAGGACACTACTCGATATGGGAGGGCAGGACTGTAAGGCCATACACATCAATGAGAAAGGTAAGGTCACAAATTTTTTGATGAATGATAAGTGCGCTGCCGGCACGGGGCGAGGGATGGAAGTGATTGCCGAACTGCTAGCTGTTCCAGTGACCGACATCGGAGATAGATCACTTGATGTTGATGAAGAGCCCTCGCCTGTGAGCAGTACCTGCGTGGTCTTTGCGAAATCAGAAGCCACGGGACTTTTGAAGGATGGGTGGTCAAAAAACAAGGTTTTGGCTGCCTACTGCCTGGCCATGGCCCAAAGAGTCAACGACCTACTGCAAAGAATAGAGGTTGAAAAGGATTTCGCCATCACGGGTGGGATTGCGAAGAACGCGGGCATTGTGAAAAGGATTGAGAGAATCCTAGGGGTCGAGGCGCTAGAACCAAAACATGATCCACAAATTGCCGGTGCACTGGGGGGCGCACTCTATGCACAGGCCCTGTATAAAAGAAAAAAATCAAAATAAAACCAAAACCCGTCAGGATCAGAGGTTGTTTCTTAACTACTTGACCGAGGCAATAGGAATAGGAGGGTTATTTAATGTTTGAAAGATTTGCAGATACATTTGAACGTCGACATGAATATGCCAAGGATTGGAAAAGAAGGACGGGGGGCAAAGTGGTAGGTTTTCTTTGCAGTTATGCCCCTGAGGAAATCTTGTATGCCGCAAATATCCTTCCTGTAAGGCTCATCGGTGCTCAACAGTCATCAG
Source organism: Desulfobacteraceae bacterium (assembly GCA_050122535.1). GTDB lineage: Bacteria > Desulfobacterota > DSM-4660 > Desulfatiglandales > HGW-15 > JASFEQ01. The sequence continues at coordinate 7,673 of JASFIT010000058.1, forward strand.
ATCTCGTGGAAAAGTACATCGCCTCTAATATTGGTTGCTCCTTTTGTAGGGATTGTTTGGGCCAAGGATTGGAAGGGGAATATGATTACCTGGATGGAATTGTTCAGGGACAAACATGCCTGCATACAGGTGAAGTCTATTGGATATGGCAGAAACACATTCCCGTAGAATTCTCCTATTTTTTGGGTGTTCCCCATAGCACCCAAGGTGTGGGAAGATATGAGTACCTGGCGGAAGCATACAGGGAGTTCAAAGAGGCCTTGGAAGAATGGACCGGAAAAGAAATTACAGATGAAGATCTGGATCGGGCCATCGATGCGTTCAACACGAACCGAAGCCTTATACGAGAAATATTCGAGTACCGCAAAAAAGGGGACCCGCCGGTGACAGGTGCTGAGGCACTCGACTTGGCATTGTCTGGCCAGATCATGGATCGCCAAGAACACAACGAAATGATGAAAGAAGTCCTACGTGATCTGCCGAATCGGGAGATGGACAGAGAGACGGGAACAAGAATAATGATCATAGGGAGTGTGAATACAGATCGCGAATTCATGCAGCTCGTGGAGGAGGAGATGGATCTTCCGGCAACCATCGTCATCGACGACACCTGCACAGGGATGCGGTATAATTTCAATGATGTCACGCCCCAGGAAGATAGGCTGTTGGCCATCTCTATCCGTTATAATCACAGGCCCCCTTGCCCCAACAAAGACTGGCCAAAGAGAAGAAGGACGCCTTTCATTAATCACTTGTTAAAGGCCTATAATGTTGAAGCAGCCATATTGTTTAACCACAAATTCTGCCAACCCCATATGCTGGATAATGCTTACATTGAAGAGATGTTAAAGGAAAAAGATATTCCTACGCTGCAGCTGGAATTTGATATCAGAATCCCGATAGGTCAATTTAGGACCCGTGTGGAGGCCATGCTTGAGACAACGCTGGATATCATCTAAGGGTATATGGCGCAAATGCCATCATAAAATTCTTTTGTGGAGGTAGTTTATGAGCTCTGAAAAGACAAAGTATAAGACGGCACCGATGAAGCTGTGGGATGAGGTAAAACAGCTCAAGCAAAAATATTTTGAGGAGTACCGGGATGCCAAGAAAAATGGGCGTATCCGCATTCTTTCTGCAACCTCTTTAAGTCTGAGTATGCACGCGGGCTTCAGGGATGCAGTCATTATGGGAGCGGAGCCATTCGCAGCCAACATAGCCTTTCATAGGGACTTTTGCATCAAATGCCTGGAGGAATGTGAAAAGCACGGATTTGGGAGAGAAATATGTGGTTACAGCAAATGCGTTTGGGGAGCCATGTATTTGGATAAAAATGTTATGCCCGATGGTGAGATGGTGGACGAATGGATGAAACCAGATGTGGGCACCAGTACCTCCCTTGCTCCCTGCCACGTTAAATGGTTCCAAACTTTGGGTGAGGTATCTGACACGCCCATTTACCCGTTCGATCTCCCAAAGGCCTATCCCTACAATAATGAAAATATTCTCGATTATCTAACCAAACAGGTCCTTGATTATATTGAGTTTGCAGAAAAGACCACCGGCAAGAAATTTGATGATGAGCTCTTCATTGAATCGGTGATCAATGAGAGCCGATCCTTCAAATTGTGGACACAGATCATGTTGCTCAACCAGAACACCCCGGCACCGTTGGACGAAAAAACAATCTTCTCATTTATCACGCCAAACCTGATGAGGCCTTTTAAGAAGGAAACCGGGGATTTTTATCAAAGGCTCCTCGATGAAACCGCAGAGCGGGTGGAGAAAAAAATCGCTGCAGTGGGAAATGAACAATTCAGGGTCATTACGGATGCCATCCCTCCATGGCCCAATCTGCAATTATACAGATATATGGAAAAGGAGTATGGCGTGGTTGTTCTCGGCTCGCCCTATGTTATCTGCCTTGCTGGTACGTGGATGTTTGACGATGATGGTGAGCTCGTTCCCACGCCCACGCCTGAAGAGGCGGGCATGAAACTTGACACAAGAGAAAACACGGCTAGAGCCCTTGTCTGGTACAAATCGCATTTTGCGACGGAGACGCCTTATAACATCGCCTGCGGTGAGGTGCTGCACCACCTGGCTTTGACTGTTGCAAAACAATGGCATGCAAATGGGGGTATTCTGCACCAGAATCGGGGTTGCACGATGCAGGCATTGGGCAGCATTGAAAGTAGAAATGCGCTGGCAGAGGCGGGTATCCCCTGCATAAACTATGAGGGGAATGACGCTGATCCCAGGGATTTTGACATGCCCAATCTGAAAAGGAAATTCGACATCTTTTTCGAAGCCAACAAAGTGAGAAGGCTAAAGAAAGCGGCCTGAGTGTTTCCAGCCTGCCAAGACGGGGGATTAGGGAGCAAAGATTGGCGTTGCGCCATCTGGTACCCCGTTGGTGAGCAAGTGAAGTTTTGAACGAAGATGAGCGACCAGCCTTTACCGAAGAAAAAATTTTTTCACAGGGTAATTTAAGCGATGAGTTACAGAATCCCTGAAGATTGCATATTTTGCGGCACATGCGCGGAAGAGTGTCCCACCCAGGCCATATATGAGGGAGAAGAACAGTACCATATTGATCCGGAAAAATGTAACGAGTGTGTCGGTTTTTTTGAGTCCCCGCGATGCGCCGAGGCCTGTCCCCTAGAATTACCTGAGCCGGATCCTGAACAGGAAGAGAGAAAAAGCTCAGTTTCAAAATAAGTGTTGATCGGTTCACTGATCTGCTAAATAGAAAGGAGGATTCCGTAAGAGCTGAGGGCAATGGATGTACACCATTACTTTATTTAATGAGGAGGAGGTATATGAATTATGGACGATATCAAAGCAATTGACATCAATAATTGGCCTACCCAAGTTGAAGGACTGAACTATGACTACAACAAGTTTCAGGAATGGCGGCAGATGGCCCAGACAACCTTTAAGCCCATGTTCCCTACAGGGAGGTTCCCGTTCACGCCTGAAGAGAGAGAGAAATTCAAGTATCTCTACGGGACCGTCTTTTATCCGTATGAGTCCGTGGATAAGCTGGTGGAGGCCATGGACAAAGAGGGGTATGACAGTGTTTGTCTTTGCGCCCTAAGGATGTGGTCTTACCGAAGGACCTTTGAATTAATCGTGGATTATACCGAAGAGCATATCTATGAGTTAATGAAGCAGGCCAATGGACGGATCATTGGTGTAGCCGGGTATAATCCCTTCAGGATCCCTGAGAGCATTGAATGGATAGAAAAGTCCGTTACGGAATATGGGTTCAAGATGGTATTTGCCCATCCCATTACTTTTGGTTTGCGCTTTAACGACAAAAAAATGTATCCGCTTTATGCTGTGTGCAATAAACTGGGGATCCCCGTTTCCATTCAGGTTGGGCATTCGGCAGAACCCCTTCCAAGCTGGGTTGGTCACCCCATAACCGTTGATGAGGTGGTGCTGGACTTCCCCGATCTCAAGATGAACCTATCACATACCGGTTATCCCTGGAGATTGGAATGGCAAGATATGCTTTGGAAGCATCCCAATGTCTATGGTGATCTTGCCGCCTATATGCCGAGCGGCCTTGATAAAGAAACGCTTGATTTCATCAATAGCGGTGTCGGACGTCTAAAGGTGATGTGGGGAACCAACGGATTTGGTCTGAAGCGAGGCAAGCAGGAAATCCTGGGAATGGATTGGAAGGACGAAACCAAAGCCAATGTGCTTCGTAATAATGCGGTCAGGTTTCTGGGCCTGGAAGAGTGATTCTTTTGCATTGCGTTCTTTTCGGGTACGCTTTTTTGCTACCGCATTACGCATAACAATTTATGAACAAATGATAGGAGGAGGAAGAAAATGGCCATAAAAAAAGTTGCTGTGGTAGGACTAGGCCTCATGGGAAGAGGGATCTTACAGGTATGTGCGCAATCAAACATGGAAACCTATGGTTATGACGAACTAGAGGAGCAGGGACCGAAAGCGCTTGCCTTTGTTGAAAAGAATATTGACGGCAGAATCAAAAAGGGCAAGATGACAGAAGATGACAAGAAAGGCATCATGGGAAACATCAAGCTGGTCTCCAGCCTTGAGGACCTGAAAGATGTGGACCTGGTTATTGAGGCTGTGTTTGAAGATCTCAAGGTAAAGCAGGACCTGTTTAAGAAACTGGACGAAATCGTTCAGCCGAACTGCATCCTTTCCTCTAATACTTCCGCCCTTCAGGCGACGCCCATGGCTTCGGTCGTTAAAAGGGCAGACAAGTTTATCATCATCCATTTCCACCAACCTCCCACACATATGCGGCTGATAGAGGTTGTCCGTGCGCTTCAGACCAGCGATGAAACCACGGCAGCCGCTATGGAATTTTGTAAGACCATTGGTAAGGATCCTGTGGAGATCAAGGTGGATTGTCCCGGATTCTTGACCAACCGCACCATGGCTCCTCTCTTGAACGAGGTTGCATATTGTATTTATGAGGGTGTAGCGAGCATGGAAGACATTGATAAGGCCTTTATTTCAGGGTTTAACTGGCCCGTTGGCCCTGTTGCACTCATGGATTTTATCGGTCTGGACACGGTAGAGCATGTCCTGAAAGACCTGCACATTAGAAGAGGGGGGGATAAGTATTGCATGTGCCCCCTCATCGGCAATCTCGTTGCGGCCGGCCGTTTGGGCGTGAAAAACGGAATCGGTTTCTACGATTATAGGAAGAAGAAATAGCCGGCTTTCTTGCCTGGGGATTTCTAGGTTGTGTAGGGAGGAGAGGTGGTCGCTTAAATCCCCTCAACTTTTCTCCTTTGTCTCTTTTTGCGTCTGGTTTTTACCCATAGGTATCTGTCTCTCTCACCGATGCGGCCGCCTCAAATAGTTCAGACAGCGTCATGAGGGTTGATGGAGGAGGATAGAAGGGCTGCAGCTGCCACGCTGCGGCTTTTCTATGTGCAATTTGAGGAACCAGGCATCTGGGCTTGGTCAGGTATAGAAGGTTCGTAAAGATAAATTCTCCTTCGACAGAATACCCCCGCTAGGAAGGTAGACCCGTTAGAGGGAAATACACTGCATGGAAGCGGGGGGAGCTTGACCTGTTCCGATCGCATTTATTGACAGAGCTGGATCTTGGGCGATATATTTCCGATATTTGGGATTTGGCAATGAATCAGTTTTCCCTGACAGATGAAAAAAAGGATTTTGCCAACAGGGTTCTGCAACTGGCACGGACTGAACTTGAATCAAAGTCGAGTGTCATCGATGAGCAGGCCCGGTACCCACGAGAAGTCATCAAAAAGTTTGCTGAATTTGGCCTCTTCGGTTTGGCTGTTCCCAAAAAATACGGGGGAAGCGGACGCCCCCTTCTTGACATTTGCCTGGCTATAGAGCAGGTGGCGCGCGTTGATAATTCGGCTGCCCTGTGCGTGGGCGTGAATGTGGGGGGACTTTCGCCTATACTTCAAGGAGGCAATGAAGAGCAAAAGGGAGACTATCTCCCAAGGATAGCCAAGGGCGAGTCTATTATCGGTGTTGCCTTCACAGAGCCAGAGGCGGGTTCCGATTTGGGCTCACTGCGTACGCGTGCCGTAAGGAGAGGGGATCACTATGATATCAACGGGAGGAAGTGTTTTATAAGCAATGCCGGTGTGGCATCCGGCTACTCCCTATTGGCCCGCACGGGCCCCGGGAAGACAGGGATCAGCGCCTTTATCCTTGATGCGGATGTCCCGGGGTTGGAGATTGGCAGAATCGAACGCAAGATGGGGGCACGTGGGTCACCTACGGGCGAATTAATTTTTGAAGACTGCAAAATCCCGTTGGAAAAGCGACTGGGGCAGGAGGGTGCTGGTTTTGACCTGGCCAAGGGGATGCTCCGCTTAACGCGTCCACTTATTGGTGCTCAAGGCGTGGGATTGGCAACAGGCGCTTTTGAATACGCCTTAGAATATGCTCGAGAATACAGGGAACGTCTTCTCTCTTCATTCGACATCATTCAATACATGTTGGCCGACATGGCCATCAAGACTGAAGCGGCAAGACAGCTGGTCTATCAGGCGGCCTCTTTGGTTGATGCAAACCACTCGGAGGCCTCCAAGTTTTCGTCCATGGTCAAATGTTTTGCCTCAGATGTGGCTATGGAGGTAAGCACTGACGCAATACAGATCTTTGGGCTTCGCGGATATTCGAGCGATTATCCGGTTGGCAGATTTATGAGGGATGCCAAGCTTTTTCAAATTTACGAGGGAACGAATCAAATTCAAAGGGTTACCATTGCAAAGGCTCTGCTTGCACTACCTGGTGATTAGTATTCCTGACCAACGGAAGTGGACACGAAAGTCCCAATAAGCATAAACAGGACGCTATAATGACCGAGCATTATCAACTTACAAGCGAACAAAACATATTGAAAGAGACAGTAGGGCGCATGGCGCAAGAAAAGATCGGACCCTATGCCGCGGAGATAGATGAGACCGGTGAATTTCCGTGGGATGTGCACGAGCAGCTCAAAGAGTTGGGTTTATTTGGGCTGGTCATCCCAGAGGAATATGGGGGAAGCGATGCAGGGATGCTCTCTGCCCTCTTGGCCTTGGAAGAGATCGGTAGGGTTTGCTCATCTTCCGCAATAATCTGCGCCGCCCCCATCGTAGTAGGGAGAATCATTCTTGAATCAGGGAATAATGAGCAGAAAAGGAAATACCTCCCCCAGATTGCCTCCGGTGAAACCATACCTGCCTTTGCCCTCACCGAATCGGAGGCTGATTCAGACCTGGCCAGGCTCTCGACCAAGGCGGATAGAGAGGAGAATCGTTATATCATTAATGGGAGGAAGTACTTTGTCCCCTTAGCAGACGTGGCTGGACTGATGACGGTTTTTGCCAGGACCGGCCAAGGCAGCGCGATGGACGCTGTCAGCGTCTTTGTGGTGGAAAGGAACAACCCTGGCTGGTCTGTGAGTCGCATAGAGAGAAAAATGGGGACCCAGGCAATACACGACTGCGAACTGATCTTTGAGAGGTGTGTGATTCCGGAAGCGAACAGGGTAGGGAAGCAGGGGGAAGGTTTCATCATCGCCATGAGAAGTCAGGAAGTGAGTTGTATCCTGACGGCCGCGCGGACGATAGGGTTGGCACAGGGCGCATTCGACTATGCATTGGGGTATACCCAGGAACGCATCCAGTTCGGACGTTCCATTTCATCATTTCAAGGTATTCAGTTCATGTTGGCTGAAATGGCCATGCAGATAGAGGCGGGGCGCTATCTTCTTTACAAGGCGGGGGCGGAAATGGATCGTGGAGCAGAGGAGGGCTATCTCTATGGTTCCATGGCCAAGTGTTTCGTGACTGACATGGCCATGAAAGTGACCACGGATGCAGTCCAGTTATTGGGTGGCTACGGTTATATGAAAGATCATCCCGTGGAGCGGATGATGCGGGATGCCAAACTCACCCAGGTGGTAGAAGGAACAAACCAGAGCCGACGTCTCATGGTGGGTCGTAAGATACTGAAAAGATATCAAGCAGCGGTCTGATCAGGGTGAAAGCACTACGTATCTCATCGGTTGAACGCTTCCTACACGAAGATTCTTAATCAACTAAAAAGGGGCTTACACAGGGGCATAGAAAATGCTTTTGCAACAGATCATTAATGGCCTCGCCCTAGGAAGTATTTATGCCTTAATCGCTCTCGGCTTTTCCATTATCTACAAGTCGACCGATATTCTCAATCTTGCCCACGGCGAATTGATGATGATTTTCTCTTTCTTCGCCCTGGTGTTTCTCACAAAATATCACTTTCCATTCATACTCGCTTATGTGTTAGTCCTTTTTTTGGCCGGAGCTTTGGGCCTTGTGCTGGATCGTCTGATTTTCCGGCCCCTCATCGGCTACCCTCTGTTTCCCGTTGTTATGGCGACCCTGTCAGTGGGAATCATTCTGCGAGGCCTAGCAGGAATGATATGGGGATATACCGATCGCGTATTGCCGTCTCCTCTCAGCGAAACCCCTGTGAAGATCTTTTCTTATGTGATCACATCTTCCCATCTCAGCATTGTGGGTATCTCACTAATCCTCATGATTGTCGTAGGGATCTTATACAAATATACAAGGATTGGGACGGCCATGAGAGCCAACGCCCAAGATCCCATTGCCTCCTACCTGTGCGGCATATGGGTCAAGCGCGTACATTCCATCGCCTGGATCTCGGGAGCCATGTTGGCCGTTGCTGCAGGGATGTTGGTTGCGCCGATTGTTTTTCTGAGCC
>JASFIT010000059.1:0-15672 GCA_050122535.1 Desulfobacteraceae bacterium
TCATCACCGGCGCGCAACAAACTCTCCAGGCGTACACGGTTACGCTTAAATACAAATTCTCACCTATAGGATCTCACAAGGTGGTTGCCGCCATTGAGTATCGCTACGATCGTTCCACGGGCCCAGAAGGCGGGTTCTTTAAAGGGCCGGATAACATCCTTGTCCCTGATCAGCATCTCCTTATGTTCGCTCTGAACTGGCATTTCGGGAGAAAATGATGCAAAGCACTATGGCTTTGAAGAATTCAATAAAGGCCATTTCAATGAAATACCAATATATCAATAGACGTCCCCCCTCCCCCACTAGTCCAGATCCAAGATCACTTTACACTGATTACATTTTGCAGCGCCCCGGAAAACTTTGCTGCCGCATTCGGGACAAATATAGCGGGCTTCTTCATCTTGAATCCATTTTTCAGTACCAACCTCTCGCCAATAAGGAATGGCCCGCAAAATAACCTTTCTTCCAACAGTCATGGGGCTAATCTTCACTTTTTAGGGGTGCTCCGGGGTGCATATTCATGGCAACATGCAATCTAGAGCCATTTCAGCCATATACAATATATAGACATTCTCTCCCAAAAGCACTATGCTAAAATTTGAATTCGCTTCGTTGTGTCGTCACCACAAAGCATAATCTCAGCCTTCTATAGAAAACCATGAATACAATTTACCAGAAGGTGTTGATAGAAAAGCCTGCAAGGGGCTTTTGAATTTTGGGGAGGTGATCCGATGGCCACAGAAGGCTTCAAACGAAAGCTTACCACTCTATTCAGTGCTGATGTGGCAGGGTATAGCCGTCTAATGGGCCAAGACGAGGCTGCAACGGTTGAAACGATAACCACCTATCGTGCAGTTATGTCGGAACTTATTAAGCAGCACCGGGGTCGAGTGGTAGATTCTCCCGGGGACAACCTGCTTGCTGAGTTCACCAGTGTGGTCGATGCCGTGCAATGTGCTGTAGCAGTGCAGAAGGAGTTCCAGGCCCGCAACGCAGAGTTACCGGAGAACCGCAGGATGGAGTTCCGCATTGGGATTAACCTTGGAGACGTCATTGAGGAGGAAAGCCGGATCTATGGTGACGGAGTGAACATTGCGGCCAGGCTGGAGGGTTTAGCGGCCCCTGGGGGTATCTGTATTTCCAAGACCGCTTTCGATCAAATCGAGACCAAGCTGCCTCTAGGGTATGACTATTTGGGAGAGCAGACGGTTAAAAACATCACCAAACCCGTGGGGGCCTATCAGGTATTGATGGAGCCAAGAGTTACAGTTTCGGGCAAGGAGAAAAGGGCACTTCAATTACCTGAGGAACCTTCTATCGCTGTTTTGCCCTTTGCAAACATCAGCGGCGACCCTGAGCAGGAATATTTTAGTGACGGGTTAACTGAGGAGATTATTACGGCACTTTCCAAGGTTCACAATATGTTTGTGATTGCCCGTAACTCGACTTTTGCCTATAAAGGCACGCCGGTAAAGGTCCAGCAGGTGGCCGAGGAACTTGGCGTGCGGTATGTGCTGGAGGGCAGCGTCCGCAAGGCAGGAGATCGGGTGCGGATCACGGCCCAGCTGGTTGATGCCGCTACGGGTGGGCACCTGTGGTCAGAACGCTACGACCGGGATCTAAAAGACATATTTGCCCTACAAGATGAGATCACGATGAAGATCCTGACTCCACTGAGAGTGAAGCTGACGGAGGGGGAACAAGCCCGTGTGTACGACAGAGGCACGGGCAATCTCGAATCTTTTATGAAAGTCCTGGAGGGCAGTTCATATTTCTTTCGCTTCAACAAAGATGATAATACTGTGGCCCGGCAGATGTTTGATGAAGCCATTGCCTTGGATCCGGAGAACGCAGTAGCCTATACGATGCTGGGTTGGACCTACCAGATGGACGTGTGGTATGGCTCGACTGAGACCCCCGGAAAGTCTATGGAGCGGGCATCAGAACTTGCGCAAAAGGCCGTCGCATTGAATGAGACTCTAGACTCTCCCCACTCCTTATTGTGCCATACGTACCTTATGAAACGGCAGTGTGAGGAGGCCATTGCCGAGGGGGAAAGGGCCGTCGCTCTTAGTCCTAATGGGGCTGACGCCCATGCGCATTTGGCTATGACTCTTTGCTATGTGGGCAGGCCTGAAGAAGCGATTGGGTTATTTAAGAAGGCGACACGTCTCAACCCGATGCCTCCGAACTGGTACTTACTCTGCCTAGGCGACGCCTATCGCTTGACGGGACAGCATGAGAAGGCGATTGCGACTGTACAGAAAACGCTCCAACGCAACCCTGACGATATCATAGCCCACATTGCCCTGGCTACCAGTTATATTATGGGAGGCCGAGAGGAGGAGGCCCGCGCGGAAGCCGCAGAAGTCCTCAGGATAGATCCCAAGTTTTCCCTAGAGTATTATGCGAACACACTCCCGTATAAGAATCAAGCCGATACAGAACTCGTAATTGATGCTCTCCGCAAGGCGGGGCTGAAGTAAAATAAGGCGAGCTAAAATATCTTGTAGTCGGTTCCTGAACCCCGGAAGTGAAGGTTACTGGCCACTATTGTGCAATCTCGCCTAATTGCAAAATAAATATGAGTCTGCCGAAAAATCGGCATCGGAGAGGCTGATGGAAAATGGCCATATGCAAGGCTTCCGAAATCCCGAGGAATGAGGCGTACAGAGAAGTACGCCGCAGTGACGAGGGATGAGGGTAACGCAGCAGATGGGCGTTTTCCGACAGCCTCTATGCTAATCGAAACCCCACAGCTAGGGAAAGCCTAACCGAAATATGGCAATAAAAAAGCAGGGTCAAGTGAATGACCCTGCCTCTAAGCTGTTTCATCTTGAATCGTTCACCCAATAGGACAATTCGGCCAGCGTCCCTTTGAGATTGTCTGGCACAATTAAGGTTCTGACTACGTTCCGTTCTCCACTTTCATGCCAGTTCCTCCAGCAAGACCTTTGCCTCTTTGAGGTCCGCGGTGTCAAATCCCTCGGTAAACCAGTTGTAGATCTCCTCTAGTAGCTGGTGGGCCTCTTCCTGCTTTCCCTGCTGTTGCCACAGCCGACTCAGGCTCATCGCGGCCCGCAGCTCCAGCGACTTTGCTTGCTGCCGACGCGCAGTGTCGATAGCTTTCCGAAAACATTCCTCCGCTTCCCCCACGTTTTGCCCTTGCTGTATCAGCAAGAGCGCTCCCTTGCACCTATGCAACTCCGTCTCCCAACTGCGTTCCCCGGTGTTTTCTACGATCGCCAACGCCTCGGCCAGTACCGTCAGTCCTTCTTCCGGTTGCCCTACTACCCCATAGGCCTCAGCCAGCAGCGCAAGAAAATAGGGTCTGTCCACTTCTGATCCCGTGGCCCGGTAGGCGGCAAGGGCCTGATGTATCTGGGCAACACCATCTGCTCCCTTTCCTTGCGCAGTAAGCGCCCAGCCTCCCAACATCGTTCCATAGGCCAACCAGAATGCAAAACCCTGCTCGGTCGATAATCCTATCATTTCCTCAGCGCGTTCCTGGACCGCCTGCGCCTCCCGGCGAAACTGATGGACTGTAGCAGACAGCATCTGAGCATATACCAAGCTGAAAGGGTGGTTAACGTCCTGGGCCAGGGTCAGCGCTTCATGGATGCTCTGCAGGGCCTGGTCTGGATAGCCAAGTACCCATATGGGCCAGGCCGCAAGGCATCGACACGCGACGCCAGGGTCCTGTCCATACATAAAGGCATGGGAGCGGTGCTGTTGAGGATCATAGAGGGCTATTCCCTGCTCCAAGTGCGCTCGAGCCGGAGCCATCTCTCCAAGCCAGTACATGGTCAGCCCCATTATCCGGTGGGCCTCCAGGAGGAGCCCAGGGTCTTGTGCACGTTGGGCCAGGGTGAAGAGCTGCTCCGCCAGCTCACGTGTTGTCTGCAACTGCGCCCGAACCATATAAAACCTCCAAAGCCCGTGCAGCACCGGAAAGAGCTGCGGGGTTTCTCCCACCTGTTGACAGAGTTCCCGGGCCCGGGCGTAGGCCCGTTCCGTGTCCGGGGACGATTGGCCCTTGACCGCCATCAACACCGGACCAAGAGTGGTCTGCATGTCCAGTTCTTGGCTGGCGCGCTCAAGGGTATCCGGCAGGGTCATGAGCACCTCGATCCCCTTGGTGAGATGGTTGATCGCTTCCACATTTGCCGAGCGCTGGGTGGCGCGCTGGCCTGCCTGGTGCCAATAGCCAACGGCCTGCTCGTTTAGACCCGCCTCTGTATAGTGATGGGCAAGAAGCTCCGGTTGCGTTTCTATCGTATCGGGGAAGTATTGCTCCATCACCTGTGCAATCTTCTGATGGTATTTCTGCCGCGTGCTCTTTAGTAACGACTGGTAAGTAGCATCTTGGATGAGCGAATGCTTGAAGATATAGGTGGTTTGGGGATATATCCCTCTCTCGTAGAGAAGTTCAGAATCCTTTAAAGCGGATAGATGAGACAACAATTCGGTTTCGGATAGGCCCATCACCATTTCGATGAGATCATAGCTGAGTTCCCGGCCGGCGACCGAGCCAGTCTGAAGAACGCCTTTTGCACCCTCTGGAAGGGAGTCCACTCTGGCCATTATCATATCTTGGATCGCAGAAGGTATAACGAGGTCTTTGATATCTTTTGCCAAGTAATATTTGTTGTCCGTCCTCTTAATAATCTTTAGATCTTGAAGAGACTTTATGAAATCCTCGATGAAAAAGGGGACCCCTTCTGTCTTCTCCAAGATCAACTCCTCGAGGTCCCTGTCGATTTCCTCAGTGCCCAGAAGGTAGTACACCACGGCAAGGCTTTCCCGGTTGGAGAGACGGTTCAAGTTCACTTGGCTGTGGTAGGACTTGCCGCCCCAAGTGTGCACAAATTCTGGCCGGTAAGTGAATATCAGTAAAACCCTTGACCCCGCTATGCCCTCTAAAAGGTATTTCAATACATCCTCTGAACTCTTGTCCATCCAGTGGAGGTCCTCATAGGCCAGAATTAGGGGCCGGATTTCAGAACCTTTAAGGGTGATTCGCTTTATTGCCTCCATGATTCGATTTTTTTTTGCCTCAGGACTCAGAGGGATCTCGTCGATACCGCTCTCTTTGACAGATAAAAGCTCCAGAAGATAAGGGAGGGTCGAAGCTTCGTCGGCAACCAATATTTTCAGGCCTCGTTTGACCTTTTCTGTTATCTGTGAATCCCCATCACCCTCGCGGATATCGAAGTTTGCCTTCAGGATGTCAATAATAGGATGATAAGCAACCCCCCTGCTGTAAGAGAGGCACCTCCCCTCCAGAAAGGTTACATCCTCGTGGGTTACAGCCTTTCTGAACTCGTATAAAAGCCTGGATTTGCCTACGCCCGCCTCGGCCATGATGGAAAATGCCTGTCCCCTGCCTGTTTTGGCCCTTTGAAAACCATCAAGTACAAGTTCAAGCTCCCTCTCTCTACCCACAAAAGGTGTCAACCCACGCTCTGCGCTCACGTCAAACCTTGTCCTCCTCGTGCTGGGAGCAATGACGTGGTACACATCGACTGGCTCCGCCTTACCCTTGACTTCCTTTTGCCCCAAGGCTTCAAACCGAAACAGCCCCTCGGCAAGCCTGAATGTCTCCTCAGTCACATACGTAGCACCTGGCACTGCCAGGCTTTCCACCCTGGAGGCCAGATTTACCGTGTCGCCCACTGCCTTGAACTCCACACGCAGGTCATTGCCCAGCGTGCCCACAACCACAGGACCCGTGTGAACACCGATGCGCATTTTCAGAGGAGGAATACCCTGTTTTTCTTGCCTTATTTTATCGCTGAAAATTGTCATCTCCCTGTGAATCGCCATGGCTGAGCGGATCGCCCGCTGAGGTGCATCTTCTAAGGCAATGGGGGCCCCGAAAAGGGCCATAATCCCGTCACCGGTCATCTCATTGACCGTACCCTCATAGTCATGCACTTTATGGATAAGGATCTCGTAGACCTCGTCCATTATGGAATAAACTTCTTCAGGGCCCAGTCTCTCAGAGAGCTGGGTAAACCCCTCCATATCGCAGAACATCACTGTGACCTGCTTGCGTTCACCCTCTATCCTGTCTCTTTGGGAAAGGATTTTTTCAGTCAGGCCCTTGGGAAGATAACGTTGAATTTTGTCCAATTTGTCATCAAGGGAGAGGTCTTTGGGGGTTGGCTCTGCTGAGGGGGTGCTTAAGCCATGCGCGCACTCATTACAAAACTTGCTGCCAGGCGGATTAACCTTTCCACATTCCGGGCAGACAAGCTCCAGCTTTGTCGCGCACTCGTTACAAAACTTGGCATCATCAGGATTCTCATGCTGGCATTTTGGGCATTTCATCGATCGGCCCTCGATGATGAAGGTTTGGAGAAAATAGATTTCAAAGATAGCACAAATGTAATCAAGCCTCCCAACAGAAGAGCTACATTCCGTCAGGAGTCAGGTAGGCACATTTTGAGGAATGTCTCCATGAGTTAACCTCTGTCCGACTTAGAAATCAATGGGTGGGAGGAAAAACCTAGTTAAAACAACTACAAGTCGCCTTTAAAGTCAAGGCAAATCGCAGTCTTGTTAATGCAGGTATGCCTACAGTATATAATGGTTCCTGCGTGCTACCTAAAAGTATAGATTTCTTGCCCTAATGTGCAATTCTCGAAAATTGTAGATTCCAGACTATAATCGAAAGTCTTTTGGGCTACTGTCCGATTTCTTGGGCTGCAAGATATGGAAGTTCTAAAGGGAGGGCTACGCTATGCCCATCAATTAAGGTTTTGTCTGGCGAACTTCAGCCGAGGATGCAAGCTAAGCGAGAGTTAGTTACCGGGATTTTTCAAGCCAGGCCAGAGCCTCCTTTGCATCGTAGAACATCTGAAACTCAAACGGGGCATCGACCAACTCAGACCATCCTTTGAACTGCTCCATCACCCCAACCACATAGTCTTTCGGAGGTACAATCGCAACTCTCGCTCCGCGTCTTTTCTCCAGTTCCTCTGGGGGGACTGTCCTCAGGTAAACGATGAGTTTATCAATGTGAGGCTGGCGCATGTCCACTTCCGCTTCAGCAAAATCCCAAAGGACCTCCTTGGTGACTTCTCCAGAGAAGTACTCTTGGGCTGTCGTTAAGAATTCCTCTACAGTGATCTGTCCTGTGCAGACATAAGTGATGCGGTCTTTCGATCGATCTTTCTGAGTTACTATTGGAGCCATCGGAAACTCCTTAGCAATACCAACGGACGTATCTGAATATGCATGATCTGCTGAACGTTAGATGGAATAAGAACTTTTTTGAGATATCTGACAGATCAAATACTGTCATTGGAACAATTTGCGGATCAGTTTCTTTTTGACCTCATCCTGCGCTTCGTCATGGCAGAATAATTAGATCTCCATGAGTTCTTCACCAAAAAACGTCAGTGGTGTCCGGTTCTTTTTCTCTTATTTCATGGGTTAATGCCTAACTCAATAAGTAGTCGTTTGACATATTCCTGTCCGTCCGGTTTGAACGCAGGAAGAACCCACGGCATATCCTGCAATGTTTGCAGCAGAGAAGACAACAGGTCAAAGGGAATGGATATGACTTGGTGGCCTTCGGGAAATACTTTTCTGCGGCTCATACCATGCCCGAGACCCGTCATAAAATAGTTCAGCTTCCCAGTTAGATAGGGGTAAATGTAAGTCCATGCGCATCCCATGGCAGGCGCGAATTTGCTCTCCCACAATTTGCCCGTTTTATAGCTCATGGCACGGAGCAAGATCTCCGTCTGGTTGGCGTTGGCCACGAGGATCAATAGATCTGGCTCAAATGGGAGGTTATCTAACGGAGAAAAGGCAACGTAGTTGACCACACCTCTCTCTATCTTTGGGGTATATAGGTAGAGTCTGCTTGCGGTCCGTGGCTCGTCGAAGATTCTTAGCCCGGCTCCAAATTCACCACTTTTAAAAGGCTCAGGGGCATCTGCCTGCCCTAACACATAGGGTCCTGCCTCACAGGTATGGTTCTCCACATCAGCATAAAAGGCGTTCCCCTCCTGTGCCTTCTTTAGCATCTCGCACAGAGCCATTTTTTCTCCTAACCTTTCGACCATGTCTGGTCGTTTGACTAGGAACTTAACGCACACAGGTTTTACGTCCAAGTGTAGTTTGTCCAATATGGCAAGATCTTTTTTGGTGAGAGTCATTTTGCTTCCAAAGGTGGGAGTTTCCGGGGGTCCTATGTGTAGGACCCCCGGAATGAAGGTCATTAGCGCTTATACAGGTGACGACATGGCCAAGTGCCCTGTTTTACTATCTTGCCATTCTTTATCTGATCAACCCGTACCTTATCAACACCTTCGATATCACCCGGACCATAGGTGAGCGGCGTACTGCTTAAACCTCCGGTGTTCAGGTTTTTGATCTTGTAGAAGCCATTCTCCAGGACTTTACGCGGCGTCAGCTTGCCAAAAGGCACCTCTTTTAAGGTAAGCCTCATCGCCTCAGTCTGAGTCATGGCCTCAATGATGCCTGCCACATACATGATGTTAGGAACCCGCTTGCCGGTGCGATACTTCCCCAGTAGTTCGTTGGCGAACTTTACACCAGGAACGGGCTCATCCATGGGGGGAAAGCCACCGCCGACGACAAAACCGTTACCCAGTTCACCCATAGCCGCTATAAATATCTGAAGGTGACTTGGTGTGGCCGCGGCAAAGGTTATCTTGTAGTCCAGATGGGGTCCCATACCCAGCCTCCTCGCTTCCTTTATGGTGGGTTGTGAACCGGGGTTGATCAGGCCACCGAAGGTAAGGTCGACCCTATTCTTCTTGAGCCACATAAGCTGGGTGGTCGGTGGAGAGGTGGGCACCAAAGGCACGTACTGGCTGCCAACCAACTCATATCCTATCTTTTTGAGATAATCCTTGAGTTCAGGGGCCTCAACTGACCTGCCAAAAGGGTGGTCGCTGGTGAGGAAAGCAAACCTGGGTTTCCTTTTTTCCTTCCAGTTCTCTTTGAACCACTCGGCAACGGCGGCTGCGCTATCGGTATAGATAGGGTAATAGGTGAAGACGCTTTGTGGCGGCTTAAGCAGGTAGGGCCCAGTGGCCATACTTGGGGCACCAAAGCCGTCCGCGTATAGTCTGTCCTTTAGTGCCAGTGCCTGCGGGGACCCCGAGCACCTGAAGACCAGCATCCCCTTGCCCTTAAGCTCCTCATAAATGGTCAGCGCCTTAGGTGGCTTGAGTTCATCATCTCGCCACATCACCTCCAGGGTGATATCAGCGGGGAATTTCTCGTTACGCCACGGAGCCAAACGCTTTGTCTGATTTACATATTGGACATAGTCCTCATAGCCTGCCAAAACCGCTGCCGTATCCTCAGCATAGGCGCCGGTTAGCGCCATGGTGCCGCCGAGATATAGGGTTTTCGCGTAGGCTGTGGGGGCGGCAAGTCCTGATAATGCCACCAGCATAACCAGGGAAACTGCCAACACCAATCTTGTTTTACCCATTTTTCCCCTCCTCCTTTCTGGTTTATGATTTGATTTTCCACATGAATCATGCGTTACGTTGAATTAAATCACCCCCCTTCCGCTTGGCTTTGCCACAGATGCCCCGCCCTGTGGGCGGGGAGCTTCACTCTGATTCTTGATGTGAGAAAGGCCACAGTTTGAAATAGGCCTTGATGATTTCCCAGCGGTGAGCGAGCCCCCTGGGTTCAAAAATAAGGAAAAGGATAATTATTAATCCCCGGGTAATAAGACCCAGTGCCGCTGCTGCCTGCGGAGCAACGGCTGCGGACAAGATAGGCCCCACAATAGTGACCAGCTCATCCAGCAGCTTGAGAGATAGGGCGCCGAAGATAGCCCCTACGGTGCTGCCCATGCCTCCCACAATGAGCATACCCAGATACCAGACAGAATCCATGAAGGGAAACAGCTCAACAGAGGCGTAAGCGAAGTAGTGAAGCAGCAGTGCACCAGCCAACCCGGCATAAACACAGCCGATAAAAAAGGCCTGTAGCTTATAACTCCACAGATTGATTCCCATGACCTCAGCCGCCAGGTCGTTATCTCTGATAGCGACAAAGGCCCTGCCTGCCCTGGTCCTGACAATGTTCTGTGCCGTGTACGTGGCCAGGCAGGCAAATGCCATAACCAGGTAGAAAAAGCTTCGCTTGGACTTTAACGGGATACCGGCTAAATCAGTCCGGGGGACAGTGAATCCGTCACCACCCCCGGTAAGACCGTGTAGCTGGAGTATGAGCCAGACAATAATAAAGTGTGCGGCAATGGTGGCCATAATCAGGTAGAAGCCCTTGATCTTTAGCGACGGCAGGCCGAAGATCAAACCGGCTATTCCCGCAGCCAGGGCGCCACAAGGGAGGGTCAACCAGAATGGCCAGCCCAGCTTGACCATTAAGATGGCCGATGTATAGCCACCCACGGCCATAAATCCAGCATGGCCGATGGAGATTTGACCGCAGTATCCGGTGAGGATATTGAGCCCGTGGACACTGACAATGGCAATGCCGATCATGGTCATTAAAGTCACTAACCGATCACTGAGAAAAAATGGGCACGCGAAGAGAAGGATGAGGAAGGCGATCAGCATTCCCCAGTGTAGCGTGGTGCGGAAGATGGCCGTATCCTGCGCATAGTTTTCGTGAAAGGTTCCGGTGCGCAAACCCATTGATTAAATCCTTTCTATGGTGACCAGCCCAAATAGCCCGTGGGGTCTGAAAATGAGGACAATGATCATGACGATAAAGGGGAAGACATGGGCCAGCCCTCCGCCAGCAGGGAGCAAAGGGTCCAGGTAGCCGGCAGCCACGTTCTCCAGAACGCCCAGTATGATCCCTGCCACGATGGCCCCGCCAATGGAGTTCACCCCTCCCAGCAGCACCACCGCGAATGCTTTCAGACCCACCTCAGCCAGGGGGATCATAACACCGGATACGCCCCCCAAGAGAATGCCACCGATCACCCCAACGACAGAGGCAATCACCCAAGAGACGGAATAGACTGTGGTTGCTCTAATGCCGGCACTCTGCACCACCTGCAAATCCTCGGCAGTGGCCCTCATGGCCAAACCGATTTTCGTATAACGGAAAAAAAGCATGAGTATCACCACCGCACCAACAGACACGATGAGTCCGATTAACGACTCTGAGGGTATGGATATCTCACCCAGTTTTAGGGACAACGTGGGAAGGAAGCCGTGGTAAGCCTTATATTCGCCCCCCCAGAGTAAGGTTGCCAGCCCTTCCAACACACTGGCTAGCGCTATGGTCATCATGATGACAGCCAATACGGGTTGACCCACCAATGGCCGCAGGGTAAGGCGTTCTATTAAAAGGCCCATGATGATGGCCACGCCAATGGCCATGAGCAGGCTGGCCCATACGGGTAGGCCGAAGGGTACCAGGAAGGTGTAGCCCAGATATCCCCCAATCAACACAAAGTGCCCCTGGGCAATATTAAACGCATCGGAGCATTTGAGAATGATCACAAAACCTATGGCGACAAGGGCATAGACCATACCCAGGGCAAAACCCGTTACCACCAATTGCAGAAAGAATGTCATATGGGTGCCTCTTCAACAGACCTGATGTTAATTGTCGTTTTGATGGTTCCCGTCTGCCCATCCCGCTGTGTGCCCCGAGCTTCTATGGGCACCTCGGTCCTGCCATGATAGATGGCATTGATAAGCTCGGGGTAACGCTCTTCCAAGAATCTCTTTCTCAGTTTCCTGGTTCTGGTTAGCTCCCCTTCATCGGGGTCAAATTCCTTGTGTAGATTGACGTATTTCTTGACCCTGGCGCCAGGCGGCAAGGCTTCATTTATTCTGTCTATATCGATCTTCACCAGCCCGTATACTTCTGGCCTCTGAGAAAGGTCTGTGAAGGTGGTATAGGGCACCCTCCTCTGTCCAGCCCACCGGCTCACATTATCATAATTAATAATGATGATTGCAGAAGCAAAGGCTCTCTCTGGGCCGGCGAGCACCCAGGCGTCTTTGATGTAGGGACTGGACTTGAGCCGGCTTTCAATCAATTGGGGGGCCAGTTCATCGCCACTGGCCAGCTCAACAAGGTCCTCTAGCCTGTCCACATAAACGAGGTGTCCATCCTCCCTGACAAAACCGCTGTCCCCGCTATAAAACCACCCGTCCTTGAGGACCTGGGCGGTTGTCTCCGGTTCCTTGTAGTAACCTACAAAAACACCGGGTTGTCGATATATGATTTCACCCGCATCGGTTATTTTTACCTCTGTGCCTGGGTGTGCGGGGCCCACAGTCTCTAACCGGATATCATGGTTCTTGGCCCCAGTTAGAGCACCGCCCTCCGTGGTCCCATACAGGCTCTTAAGAGTAAGATTCAGGGCATGGTAGAACCTGAAGGCATCTGGGCTGAGCATGGCCTCGGTGGTATAGCAGATCCTGGCATTTGAGAGCCCCAGGCTTTTCTTGATGGGTCTAAATAGGGCGATATCTGCCAAAAAGTAGAGTATTTTCAGGAACAGGCTCGGCTCTTGCTTTCTATACTTCAAATCGGCCATCTTATAGCCCACCGGCATGAGAAGACGGAAGGCAAACCTCTTGATGACATCAGCACCACGAATTCGGGCCTGGACCATAGCGGCCTGACTCTCCCACACCCGAGCCCCGTAGCATACAATGCTTGGTTCTGTTTCCCTCATATCTCGCTGTTGGGTTTCCGGTGCTTCAGCAAAGTTCAGGGTACTGGCCGATAGCAGGTGGCAACCTATTCCAAACCATTGCTCAGTCATCCAGGCGGGTGGCAGGTAGGGGACCACATTGTCATTCTCATGCCAAGGGTCCAGACGCAGGTGATACTCAGCCCCAGCGCGCATCGTCTTGTAGGTGTGGACAGCTCCCTTGGGTGCAGCCCCGGTGGTTCCTGAGGTGTAAACGATGGCGCAGATATCCTCACCTTTGCCGTTTTCCACGTTCTGCTCAAAGCGCCCGGGGTGTTCTTCTTCATATGCTTTCCCCAGCTGTAAGACCTGATCATATCCCATCAAAATAGGGTCATCATAGTGTGCCAGTCCTTTGTGGCTCCAGTAAGTAACCTTTTTGAGTAGGGGAAGATCGTCTTTAATTTGGAGAAACTTATCCACCTGTTCCTGATCTTCAACGATGGCAAATCTGGCCTCTGCATTTTGGGCAATGTATTTTATCTCCGTTGGCGTCAATTCTGAATACAACCCTACAGAACCTCCATGATTGGCCTGGGCAGCCAGCTCCGCATAATACCACTGGGGGGCATTATCCCCAATAATAAGTACCTTATCTCCAGGTTCAAAGCCGAGGGATAGTAAACCAAGTGCCAGGTATTTAACACTCAGATAGTAGTCCTTCCAGGTATAAGGCTGCCAGACCCCATAGTGCTTGTAGCGCATGGCCCTATGCTTATCGCCATATTTCTCATAGTTGTACTGGAGTATCTGGGGCCAGGTATCCCCCTTTTCTCTAAAGACTTGCTCTCTTTCCGTCGTCATTTCCCTACGCTCTGTTTCAGGCAAGCCACCTCTTCCTACGCCGGTAGTGCTTTACTTCACGATAGCTCTTTTTGGAGCCAACAGCCGATAGTCCCATGTAGAATTCCTGAATATCCTGATTATCCCTTAACTTCTCAGCCGCGCCGCCCAAAACGACCCTGCCATTCTCCATAACATGACCGTAATCAGCTATACCAAGGGCAGCTCTGGCGTTTTGCTCCACGAGGAGTATGGCCATCTCTTGCTCGGCATTGATTCCTTGGATAGTTTCATAGATCTCTTGAACCACCAGTGGGGCAAGACCGAGGGAAGGCTCGTCTAAAAGCATAAGCCTCGGACGTGCCATGAGCGCCCGCCCTATCACCAACATCTGTTGTTCACCGCCGGACAAATAGCCGCTTATCTGGTGACGGAGGTGTTTAATGTTGGGGAAGATGTCAAAGACCATCTCTACGTCTTTCTTGACCCCAGACCGATCTTTGCGGCGGTAAGCACCGACGAGTAAATTTTCCTCAACACTGAGATGCTCAAGGACCCTTCGCCCTTCCATCACCTGGCTTATACCCATGACCGCAATATCCTCGGGACCATACCTGTCGATCCTCTGACCATCAAAATCAATACTGCCGTCAGTTACCGCACCGTCTTCTGTCTTTAGCATCCCTGATATGGCCTTTAGCGTGGTCGTCTTGCCTGCCCCATTGGCCCCGAGTAGGGTCACGATTTGTGCGTCAGCTACCTCAAGTGATACGCCTCGTAGCACCTGGATAACATTCATATAGACAACGTCAATGTTGTTTATGAGAAGCATGTCTATATTCCCTGCCCCAGGTAAGCACTTATAACCTTGGGGTTCGTCTTAATTTCATCCGGGGTGCCCTCGGCGATCTTACGACCAAAATCGAGGACAATTATCCTGTCTGCGATGTCCATGACCACGCCCATGTCATGTTCCACGAGGATGATACAACGAATCCCATCCCGCAGAACGGGTGTATCAGGATAGGTGGCGCCCTGGCCTTCAAAGATATCAAGGATGAATCGGGCGATATCCTCCTTTTCCTCCACGTTCATCCCTGCCATAGGCTCGTCAAGAAGCAAAATCTCTGGTTCCAGAGCCAATGCCCTTCCCAGTTCAACCCTCTTCTGCATACCGTAGGGTAGAACGCCAACCACCTTCTTTCTGATGGGTGCTATTTCCAGGAAGTCGATAATCTCCTCTGCGGTCTGGCGGTGCTCGTTTTCCTCCTTAAGTGCCCAGCCAAAGTATAGCGCACCCGCGATGAAGTTTTGCTTCATAAGCACGTGTCGGGCAGCCATAATGTTATCTTGAGTGCTTAGACCAGCGTATAGTTCGATATTCTGAAAGGTCCTGGCAATACCAAGTTTAGCCAGCCTGTCCGGGCGCATTCGGGCAATTTTTTGCCCATCGTGGTATATATCGCCTTTTTGCGGTTTGTAGAAACCATTGATGCAGTTGAGGAGGGCGGTCTTGCCGGCACCGTTCGGCCCGATAATAGCCAGTATCTCGTTCTCCCTGACGTCCAAGCTCACCTCGATAAGGGCTGTGACACCACCAAAGCTCAGGGAGAGGTTGTCAATCCGTAATTTTACCTGGTTATCCGTTTCCACTTACCTCAGCCTCCTCCTCAGTGCCATACTCTTTCCACTTTACTTAATCCCATAAAATAGGCATGGTCCTAGCCTATATAACACGTGCATTCCGGAGTCAATTACCTTTTGGTCTAAGGGCCTCGTTACACCTGGGATTCCTGCCTGGCCGGGCATACACTCATGGAGGCAAGGCCGTTACTTATCCGCCCAGTAATTTGCACGGATTTCTTTTTTAAGGATTTTTCCCTGAGGATTCTTTGGCAGGGATTCAAGGAACTCTAAGGACTTGGGCGCTTTGTATGAAGCCAAATGCTCCTTGCAAAAGGCGATAATGTCTTTCTCAGTCGAAGTGGCATCCGGCTTCAAAACTACCACAGCATGAACGCGCTCCACCCATGTGGGATCGGGGATGCCAATAACAGCCACTTCGGCGATGGCAGGATGCATATAAAGAACGTCTTCAACTTCGCGTGAATAGACATTTTCGCCACCGGTCACAATCATGTCCTTTTTTCTGTCGACGATATATATGAATCCTTTTTCATCATAGTATCCCAGATCCCCGG
>JASFIT010000060.1:0-15655 GCA_050122535.1 Desulfobacteraceae bacterium
GAACGGCAAAACGCTTCAGCCCCAGGTCATTTACCGCCTTGTCTAGGATAGTTTCAACCTCTTTTGCTGGGGTCAGGAAATTGCGAAACACCATTTCACCCTCGTCAGTAACCCCTTCCTTTTGAGTCAGGGTAATGATTGGGACGCCCAGTTCCTGGGCCTTTTTTGCGGCGGCCACCGTGGGTTTGCTGACTAACGGTCCAATAATGGCCATGACTTTTTCCTCTTTAGCCAGTTCTTCCACGGCCGAGACCGCACTTTCCATTTCCCCTCCGGTATCCTTGATAACCAATTCCAAACCCTGATATCTTTCGGATTCGGTCCATATCCCCATCCCCAATTGGATACCGTTCAAGACTTCCTGACCATAGATGGCAAAGGGACCGCTCAAAGGCAACAGGCAGCCAACAACGCCCATTTTGACGGACAATTCTTCCGCTATCCTTTCAAGAATATGCCGTCCAATGGAGACCCAATATTGATCTGGCGTTGAACGAACCAGAGCCATTGCCGAAGACTTGGCATTGTCCAGTTGATTGCCCTCCAGATAGATGGTTGCAATCTGGTAGTAGATATGGGGTAGATAGTCAGTTCCTGCCGCAGACTCTGTCATTGCCTGCAGATCCTCCATGGGGCTTTCTTTTATCAGTCCGATAATACGATCAACCACCTCGCTCATTAACTCTGGTGAATCTTTAGATGCCTCACTCGCTTTAAGCCACCAATAGAAGGCTTTGAGGTTATATCCGAGCGCTTTAAAGCTCTTCCCGAGAAGGAGCAGAACCCCCCCTTTTGTTGGATTCATGGGATACCTCTTGAGCCATTCTGCGGCCAAATCCCTGGATTTCTCGTAGGCTCCAAGACGATAGTAGGTGTTCGCTATATCATACTTTACGATAGGGAAGTCCTTATGAGCCGGATACTCCTCGGCGACTCTTTTATAAAGGGTAAGGGCCTTTTCATACGCATGCTTCAGGTAGTATATGGTGGCCACTCGGTATAAGGCCTGTCGCGATTTGTCTCCTCTTGGATGCTTTTTCAGGTAGAGCTCATATTTTGCAAGGGCCTCGTCGTAGTTTCCTGCTTTGAGGTCCTGTTCAGCCAGACCAAACTCGTCCAGCACGGCCGGCTTTTCAGGCCGAACAGCCACAGGAGGTGTTGGGGGGCAACCCACCAAAAAAAAGGCTATCGCCGTCATGACGACGGTGATAGCCATATTTGCTAAATGAAATCTGGATTTCACTTATTCACTTCCTCGAAATCTGCATCAACCACATCTTCATCTTTCGACGCCTCCCCAGCGGATTCGGCTCCATCCGCCCCAGCCTGCGCCTGTTGTTCAGCCGCCTTCGCATACATGGTCTCTGCCAGCTTGTGGGATGCCTGAGTTAACTCATCCGCGAGGCGCTTGATCTCTTCAGTATCTTCCCCTTCCATCGCTTTTTTTAGGTTTTCAGTAGCCCTATTGATATCCTCCTTTGTGGATTCATCCAGCTTATCTCCCAACTCCTTTATAGACTTTTCTGTGGAATAGATCAAGGAATCTGCCATATTCCGGGCATCCACCAGCTCCCTATTTTTCTTGTCCTCCTCTGCGTGAAGCTCCGCATCCTTAATAAGTTCTTCAATTTCCTCCTCAGAAAGACCGCTGGAGGCGGTTATCTTAATGGACTGTTCCTTGCCTGTTCCCAAATCCTTTGCTGATACATGTACAATACCATTCGCGTCAATATCAAAGGAAACCTCAATCTGAGGGACACCCCTGGGTGCGGGTGGAATTCCAACGAGTTGGAATCGACCAAGGGTCTTGTTGTATGCGGCCATTTCACGTTCACCCTGAAGCACATGGATCTCCACTGCAGGCTGGCTATCCGCAGCCGTCGAAAAGATCTGACTCTTCTTTGTGGGTATGGTTGTATTCTTTTCAATGAGCCTGGTGGCAACGCCTCCAAGGGTTTCGATACCGAGGGAGAGAGGGGTCACGTCCAGAAGCAAGACGTCTTTTACCTCACCCTTAAGAACACCGCCCTGAATGGCAGCACCCAGAGCCACAACCTCGTCCGGGTTTACGCCCTTGCTTGGCTCCCTACCAAATACCTCTTGGACTTTGGCCTGCACTTTCGGCATCCTCGTCATGCCTCCAACAAGGATGACCTCGTCAATGTCGCTCTGTTTCATCCCAGCGTCTTTAAGGGCAGTTTTACACGGATCCACCACTTTATCAATCAGGTCCTCAACCATGGCCTCCAACTTGGCCCTGGTCAATTTGATATTGAGGTGTTTGGGGCCACTGGCATCTGCAGTGATAAAGGGCAAATTGATATCCGTCTCTTGAGAACTGGATAGCTCCATCTTCGCCTTTTCTGCTGCTTCCTTCAGTCTCTGAAGGGCCATCTTGTCACCGCGGAGATCGATCCCCTGGTCCTTTTTGAATTCATCCGCAAGATAGTCAACAACCCGAAGATCAAAGTCTTCCCCCCCCAAATGCGTATTGCCGTTGGTGGACTTGACTTCGAAGACCCCCTCGCCGATTTCCAAGATAGATATGTCAAAGGTTCCGCCGCCCAGGTCGAAGACAGCAATCTTTCTGTCTCCCTTTTTGTCCAGGCCGTAGGCAAGGGATGCAGCTGTGGGCTCATTAATGATCCTCTCCACCTTCAGACCTGCAATACGTCCTGCATCTTTGGTGGCCTGCCTCTGACTGTCATTGAAGTAAGCAGGTACAGTGACAACCGCCTCATCCACCTTCTCCCCCAGATAATCCTCCGCAGTCTGCCTCATCTTTTGAAGAATCATGGAGGAGATCTCAGCAGGGCTGTAATCCTTGCCCCTCACCTGGACCTGTGCGTCCCCATTGGGTGCCTTGGAGATCTGATAGGGGAGTACCTTAACATCGTTTTGAACCTCCTTAGAATCAAACTTCCGCCCTATGAGCCTCTTGACCGCAAAAATCGTATTATCTGGGTTCGTAATGGCCTGCCTCTTCGCTATCTGACCCACGAGCCTTTCCCCTTTGTCGTTAAAGGCGACCATGGATGGAGTCGTGCGGCTACCCTCCTGGTTAGCGATGACAACAGGATCTGCCCCTTCCATCACCGCAACACAGGAATTGGTCGTTCCCAGATCAATGCCTATTATTTTGCCCATCTTAACCTCCTCAGTCTAAACACTATATTTTATCTTTTTAAGACACTTTAATTATTAACCCTCTCCATGGTCCGGAGCATCATCGGCACTGCCCTTACTCACAATGACCATGGCAGGTCGGATCAGACGCTTGTTAAGCGTATACCCCCTTTGAAGTTCCCGAAGGATGATCCCGGTCTCCACATTTTCGTCCGCCTGTTCGGAAACCGCATGATGGAAATTTGGATCGAATGGTTCTCCTTCAGCTTTGATCTCTTCTAACCCAGATTTTAACAGTATATCCCGGAGTCCTTTGAGGGTTAGTTCCACCCCTTCCCTGAGCGCCTGAACGGAGTTCTCGCTCTGAGAATGCGATATGGCCATTTCCAAATTGTCCATTACAGGCAATATCTCTTTAATGAGAGACTCATTCGCGTACTTGACCCACTCTTCTTTATCTTTTTTGTTCCTTTTCTTTATGTTCTCAATTTCTGCTTCTGAACGAAGATAAAGATCATGATTTTTTTCGGACTCCTCCTGGAGTTCGCTGATCTTTTCCAGTAACTCAGCCTTTGACATCTTTTCCAGCGGTTTTTCGTCAGCCTTCTGACTCTCTTCAACAGGGCTTTGTTCATCCTGACTGGTTTTTTCTCCCTCAGAATCCTTGTCTGTCTTCACCTCGATTCTCGTGTTCATATGTACAACCCCATATTCACTCGCCTCTGATCTCGATCAGCGCACTGGTAGACCAAACCCTGCCGGGCTTCGTGAATAGAATTTCGGTTATCATGAGATGTGGGTGCGGTCTAGGTGCCCCGAATCACTAAAAAAGCCGCTAGGAATGAATCTACTCCTCCATAAAGCCCAACGCATTCTTAAAGGCTTATATATTGGTGGCGATCAATTGGTGATACGTTAAGCATCGGGTAAGACTTTGTCAAGGCAAGCCCAATTAGGTTTTTTTTATTTATTTCGGATCTTTTATAAAGGCCAGAGAAGACTAGGCATTTCTGCTTTTTCCTAGCATTTTCATAGAGATAGGAACACCTGTTAATTCTTCATGAGTCCATTTCTCTCTCTGAGAAACATCGTCGCAATTCGTCATCCCCCGCCGAGGTCGGCGGGAGATCCAGAATAATTTGATTTTCACCGCTTTTCTAGATTCCGGGTCTCGCCCAGCCCTGTATCGATTACGGGACAGGCTTGCCGGGCTCGCCCGGAATGACAGTTTTGTGGAATTACGGCACAGCCTTGGAGTGGGGAGGCTCGCTAGAGCGGTTATTGTAGCCCATACCCCGTGAGCTTTTCTAAGGCCTCTATGTACTTGTCTCTCGTCTTCTCTATGACCTCTGGAGGGAGTTTTGGTGGCGGGGGTTCTTTTGGCCAGTCGAGGCTGTTCAAGTAATCCCTCAAGTACTGCTTGTCAAAGCTTTTCTGTGCTCCACCGGGACTGTATGCATCCATTGGCCAGAACCTGGAGGAATCGGGTGTCAATACCTCATCGATGAGAATGAGATGGTCGTTCTCAAACCCAAACTCAAACTTGGTGTCGGCTATGATGATGCCCTTCTGGGCGGCAAGTTCTCTTCCAAATCCATAGATCTTCAGACTGAGTTCTCTCACTTTCTCTGCTGTCTCTTTTCCCAGGACTTCCATCGCCCTTTCAAAGGAGATATTTTCGTCATGAATTCCCTTTTCAGCCTTGGTCGAAGGTGTAAAAAGGGGTACTGGCAGTTTTTCTGATTCCACCAACCCTTCCTGCAAAGGGATCCCGCAGATACTTCCCTCAGATTTGTATTCCTGCCAGCCAGAACCAGAAATGTATCCCCTCACAATGCATTCCACAGGCAAGGGTCTGGCCTTCTTGACAAGCATGCTGCGTCCTTCAAGTTGTTCACGGTATTTCTGGCATGAGTCTGGATATTCAGCAGGATTGGTAGAAATGATGTGATTTTCCACGATGGACGCCAACTGATCGAACCAGAAAACGGAAATGCTTGTCAGAATCTTGCCTTTATCCGGAATGGGGTCATCCATCACCACATCGAAGGCTGACATTCGGTCAGTGGCTACAATGAGCAATTTGTCATCAACGGCATATATATCTCTTACCTTGCCCCTTTTGACCAGGTCTAAGCCCTCGAAATGGGACTTCAACAAGACGTCTTCAGGCATTTTTATCTCCTCCCTATGCTGATTTTTTTAAAACGAGCCGGGTCCATCAATCTCAGGCCCTTGTCGTCTCTGTGTAATGGACACCAGAGAGACTCTTTCATAACCACGTTAGTTACATTGATCAAGAAAAAAAAGTCAAACATTAGCCCCTGCTCCCAATGGAAAGGGTACCAGAGTTTCCCGCAGGGATGACGCAAGCAAAACGCTTCAAAACGAATTTGACACACAAGGTTTGGAGTTGATAGTATTTATATTTTATGACTGTCGCAACTATAGGTCTGTCATAAAGGTAAAAAACGAGATCTCCGAAGGGATAGTTGATCATGCTGCTTTCTGAAGAGAAACTTAAAATTAGAAATGCCATCCGTGATTTTGATCAGCAAATTGAACAAATGCACGCGGAGTTCCACAAGTACCACCATGGGGAAACAAAAAAGAGGCCAGACTGGGAAAAGCTTGAGAGGAATCTTGTGGATTTCTCAAGGAAGAAGCTCATTGATTTTCAGCTTTCGGCCCAGCTGGATAGAGTGCTTTTCAAGTTCCAAAATCGAAAAAAGATCTGGCTGGGTTGGGTAGGGTAGTGTTAGGGGCTATTCTGAACTTTTCTCTGATAATTCCTGTAATATTGTAGAACTTTGCTTCTGAAGTACACCGTCTCATCATAGGGCGGAATGCCTTTGTACTTGCGAACCGCACCCGGTCCAGCATTGTAAGCTGCTAGGGCAAGACTCATATCCCCTCGCTGAGCTCTCATTTGTCTGGCAAAATAGGTAAGACCGTATTCAATGGCCAATGAGGGATTGAGACGATCATCAGCCCTTTTTTTCAGCAGCTCTCTCTTGTATTTAGAAAACAACCTTTCTCTCTTTTTGCCTAACTTTAAGGACTGTTGCATCAATTCTCGAGCGCGTCGAGCCTGAGTAAGCTTGTTTGTTTCATTGATCATAAGTAGGGTGGCTTCGGCTCGCTCCTTGGTTCTTCTCTCCTGTTTCATCAATGATACGGCCTTCCCAAAATAGGACGGTACATAGATGTTTTTCATGCCCAGATCCTTGCCTGTCTTTGGCATGATTTGGGTGAGGCCAACAGCACCCACGGGAGAAACGGCAAGGGCCTTGAATTGAGACTCCCTTTTCATAAGAGCAAAGAAAAGTAACGGGTCAATGTTGTAGATCTTGTTCCCAGGTTTTTTGAGGGTCGCTTCAAACAATGGTATGTATTTGGAGGCCCTCTTCTCCACCGCACTCTTCCAGTTGTAGGATGGATTCTTGTGGCGTCCACTATCCAGATCAAGGTCGAACCTCTCCAATTCTTTCTCTGCGGCCTCACTGATGAGTCCGCGAAAAACCTGGTTGACAAAAGTTACATTATCAGGCGTGAGGTAGGAGTTGCTTCGCTCTTGTCCCTGGCAGATGTTAAAGAACAGGCCCAGGGCATCCCTCAATCTATAATCTGTTTTCCTAAAGCTTTCCTCTAGCAACCTATCCATGGTCTCAACGCTAGCGGTTTGGTTGAGTCTGTCGTCAACGCTAGCATTCAACCTAGAACGATAAGCCGCTAGCTTTTTTTTCGCCAGCTCCATACTCCATTTGTAGGAGAGAAAAAGATCGGCGATCATTTGAACAGGATCTTCTTTAGCTTTTTTCTCTGACCTCAAGGCCATTTTAGCGTCTTCAAAAAAAACATCAGCTTTCTTAAATAACTCTTTGGAATCCAAATAGTCCTGATCAATGAAGACCTTTATTCCGAGGGACCTACCTATTTCAGGCCTGATCCTCAATACGCCCTCCTCGCCCCTGTGGGTGTCATCGATAAGGCTTTCTTTCAGGGCCTCCTGATTATAGGCAATGATGTATTTTCTTAGTAAATGATAGTCAGTTAGAGCGGGTGATGGAAACATGAAATGGCCTGCACCAAGCAGGGCAAACAAAAACCAAAACAGGAAGAGCTTATGGTGAGGGCCATGTTTCATGTCGCGCAAGCTCTTTCGTTATGTAGACATTTTCGTTGTTGTATTACCACAGCGGAACTAGTCCTCATTTCCCTTCCAGGTCAAAGGGGGATGAATCTCCTAAATTTACCAGTAAATCGATTTATCGCTTATAAACACCAGAAGGTTATAGCGAATCCCTGATCACCAGCAAGGTATTAGATGCTAGGCGCCGAGGAGCGACGACTGAGGCGTATGGAGCAATACGCCGCAAGCCTGCCCCCGCGAAGCCTGCGCCCGCGAAGGCGGGGGGCGGGGGGAGGAGCCATCGCTTGCCCGCCTCTGGCGGGAAGGCAATCCGCCGGAGGCGGATAAACGCCGCAGAACCTGTCCCTGCGAAAGCAGGGATGATGCCTTGATGGTGGATGAGGAAATTTTGAACGAGCAATGTTAATGTCCTGCATGATTAACCCAGAGTAGAGAAAAAATCAAGACACAGATTTTTTCATTGGATATAAGCGTGTCCAAGGAAGAAGTTGATCCATTTGTTCCTTCAGGGTATGAGTAAGAGAAAGGCCTGGGAATAAGATGTCGAGGGAGCAAAGGTAGGGTCAATGCGTATTGATAATTTGACGATTCGGGAATGTGAAGTTTATTCATATGACAGTATGCTTTAAATCTTATGCCCATCCCAAACTGAAATGATGGAATCGTGGGGAGAGACGAAGAAAATATGATTATTATATGTGAAGAATTCCTTCAAACCCATTATCCCAGGTGCGGCCTTCCGGCCCGGAGGGCCTACGCCCCGGAGGGAGCGAAGCGGAGTTAACTTGGATCTTGTGCCAGCTCAGTTGTTGGTAGATTACTGGAACCTTTTCGAAAAGGAAAAATTGAGTGGGCCCATCTTGGACGTTGCGTGTGGTGATGGGCACAACGGTATATTTCTTGCCACCAAAGACCTGCCAGTGATCTGCTGCGATATCTCAGAAGAAGCGCTGTCCCGTGCAGGGAAGTTGGCGGCGGAAACCCGAGTAAGGGTGGATTTATGGCAGGTGGATCTGGAGACTGAGGACATGAATCCGCTCCCCGAGGATTTTTATAAAGGCATCCTGGTATTTCGTTATCTTCACCGGCCATTGATCCCATGTATAAACAAAGCGCTCATAAAGGGGGGAATTCTCATCTATGAGACCTTTACCATTGAGCAGCCTAAATTTGGGAAACCACATAATCCAGAGTTCTTGTTGAATCCAGGGGAACTGCTGGAATGGTTCAAAGATTGGGAAATCATTCATCACTTTGAAGGGATAAAAGAAGACCCTAAAAGAGCAGTAGCACAAATTGTCTGCAGAAAACCAAGATGAGCATAGGTGCTTCGAGCCACCTGGAGCATTGGAGTCATGGAGTACTGGAGTGCTGGGTTTGGAGGAAAAAAGAAGTCTTCTTGTGTTGGTAAGCATCAGATTCCAATACTCCAAGCCTCCATTACTCCACTACTCCACGACTATGAGTAATCTTCCCCCAGCAGGTGGATGTTGCCTATGTGCACGTTACGCACTCCCTGACGCTCGGCAATTCCTTTGCAGCGCAGGGCATGTGCCCTGGAGGTAGTGGGTAAGTCTTTGAGGTAGAAGTGGGGATAAAAGGCAAGCAGGCTAAATGGGATATCAGGGTTCAAGTTTGAAATATAGCTGGCCAGGGCGCCCACTTCCTCTTCGTCCACATACCCTGGAACCAACAAAGTGCTGGCAATGAGAAAGGGAGGTTCTGGCCTCCTTGATATACAGCTGGACAACGTCTTGAAATTCTCCAAGGTCTTTTTGTTTGTTACTCCACACAAGGCATAATGGATGGCTTCATTCCAGGCCTTCAGATCGATTTTGATACATCCGCCAGATCCTAGGGACAATTCGGCCATCGTAGTCAAGAAGGGCTCATTGACACACCCATTGGTTTCCCAGCATATCCTCAGAATCTCCCTGGATCTACTGTGCAGGGCGAGTTTGGAGGTCTTGAGGGCGTGCAGAATCTGCGGTGTGGGATCACCTCCGAAGTAACAGATGCAGGTGGTTTTGTCGTCCACTGCACCGGCCAATTTCTTTGCTGTGACCCTTGGTGGGAGAACGGTTTGCTTCTTGTACTGATAATTCTGGCAGTAGAGACAATTAAAGGAGCAGGCGTGATAAAAGACAGCCAGATTTTTGTGACCATATTCAGGACCCCTTGAAGCAGCATATTGGGGATAACCACATCCCGTTCCTGCAGGACAGACGAAGTCCCCGACGCAGTTAGTAGGAAGTGGATCATAGTAATAGGAAAGATTCCCTTCATGGGGCCGCCCCCCTCGGATCGTACCGCCTTCAACCCGTCGAAGGCCACAAAATCCTCTATCCCCTTCGGCTATCTGGCACCTGTGTACACACAATGGGCAGGTGAGCCCATCTGCTGCGCGTGGAGGGTCTAGTGGAAGTTTATAGGCACGGCGGCTGCGATCATGAACCTTCTTAATCTCTGGCCAGACCTGTTCAAAATGATCTCTAATGCAGCTCGCACAAAAGCCGATCACATCAGAAATCGTTTTGGCGCCTTTATTACAATACCGGCAAGTTCCCATGTGCTAAACTCAACTTGTTCGTGAGGGATTACTCAACTTTGTGATACGAGTTAAAGTGACTAAAGGGCCTAAAGTTGGAAAGGCCTTCTTTTATCCAGCGTCCAGTATCCCCGCCCGCCTCGCCCGTCCGCCTCGCCTGCTCGGCTGGAGGGCGGGCCTGAGCGAGTTCAGGCTCGCGCCCGTCCTCCGCAGTAGCCTGCTACGGAGGATGGAATGGCGGGCAGGCAGCATCCAGGATCTAGTATCCAGCATCCAGCATCCAGAATCTGGACCTTATCCTTGCTATAGCTCATAGAAACTTGGAAAGTCTAACAACTCATCCCTGTTCTTCTCAGTAACGTGAACGAGCAAAAGGTCCTCCCTCTCCTTAACCTTTTGAATAAATTTGCCCCCTTTCATGGCGATAGATCCTAAAACAGGATTTTCAGAATCCAGCACCTTCACCAACGTCTGACGAAAAAGGGGAGAGAAACATTCCATTTTCCCGATCTCATCGATGACTACGATCTCATCAGCTTTGGAAGGAATCATTGAAGGGACAGCCACCTGATCAATATGGTCAAGGTTGACACCATATTTCCCCACTCGGAATCGGCTCTTGATCGCCTGGTGGGCGAGCACACCCTTTTTCCCATCCAATGTGGTGATGGTAAATCCGACCCTTTTACCCCGCTCTCTCACCTCCTGCGTGAAAAACCCGGTCATTGGTTTTTGGATTCTACCAATAACCCTTTCAATAAGGGTGGATTTCCCACATCGCGGAGGCCCTGTCACAAGAATATTCCTGCTCATGATTCGCAATTTCCAAAAGAATTCTTGGCCACAGACCCACACAGACTTACACAGACAGGAAGGATCGCTTGCAACTATATGGAGAGCCGTGCGACAAAAAATAAGCTAGCTTATTTTTTGTCATTCGCGTCTCCATATCTCCCAATGTGATTACATTGGGAGGCCCCGTTTTACGGGGCGCTCAAGCGATCGACTATCTCATTCACCTTTTACTCAGTGTCCTCTGCTTGCCCCGCCCTGGCAGGACTACGCTCGAGGCACAGAGATCTCAGATGTGGAATATATTTTTTCCTCAATACCCTAAAATCGATTGATTAACATTGCCGCAGAGCGGTAATTCGATCCCGCATGGCGGGATAGAATGATGGGAGAAGGCTTTAAGGAAAAAAATAAGCGCGTTTATTTTTTTCTTAAAAGCCATCTCACATAATGTTAATCAATCAAGCCTCTCACCCTTCATTATTGTTTTTCTCAGTGTACTCTGCGTCTCTAGCGACCTTGAGCCCCGTCGAAAGGGAGCGGGTGGTGAATCTTGCTGTTTTTCGTGTTTTCGTGATTTGGGCATTTATTTGTCAATATTTTGACGGATCCCTTTTTTGAAAAACATATGAACAGGTATTATGGGTTAACAAGTCCTTGGTTTCCAAAGGAAGTTTCTCGTGGCTCCCAATGATCAGAAAACCTCCCGGAACCAGGCAATCAACCACCTTTTGAAAAGCGGGAATTTTGAGCCCATCTTCATAGTAAGTGAGGAGGTTGTTTCTCAGAAAGATGAGATGGAAGTCCCGGTCTGGGGGCTCATGCAGGATATTATGGAACCTCCATGAGATCCCCCTTTCCAATGAAGGCGCGATCCTGTACTGGTTCGCCTCTTCTTGGCGTTTGAAGTATTTTTCCCGCACCTCCGCTGGAACCTCCCTTAGGCTGCTGCGGGAGAAGAGACCCAGCTGGGCCCTCTCCAAGTAGACCGCGTTCATGTCTGTGGCGAGCACCTCAAGGTCTGGCATAGCCTTAAACTGATCCTGTAAACGATCCCACAAAATGGTGAAACTAAACACCTCTTCCCCGCAAGCACAGCCTGCGAACCAGACCTTCACCCCCTCCCTATGTCTATGAATGATTTCCGGCAATATCTGGTTTTCACAGGACTCCCAAAAACCACGATCCCGGAAAAAGCGACTGATAGAGACGGTCATCAATACTTCACACTGTGCCCTTAGCGCCATGTCTTTGTCTAAAGCCAGAAGATATGCTTCAAAATCCAGAAACCCCAACGCCTTCATATGCCGACGAATGCGTTTCTTTACCCCTTTTCGGACCCTTCGATACCCCCTCCACGAGAGTCCAAAGCGATTGAGGAGCTGGCGAAATTGATGGTCATCCATGGGCGTATTCTATAGGGTTTTGAAGTAAATTCAAGATCCCAAAATCGCTGCGCATTTGATCCTGAAGAAGGCAAAGAGAGACCTTTGAAAGGGGAGGCGGGAGGGAGATTGCGCAAAAGGTTCCGTTTTTTGAAGGTCTCAAGGACGGATGGGCATAACGGTAGAGCGCAGCTTTCGGAAGGGCCGCTTAGTAAGTTTGATGGCAGGAGAGAAGCAGAAAAACCGTTTGCACAGGCCGCGAAGAAGAGGTTTAGTGATTAGTTCGCAGCGGTCTGTTTGTATTTGGCATAAAGATCATGAACCCTTCTCTTCAGTTCTTTGATCTTCTTGCTATCTTCCTCTGAGGACCAATGCGGTTCACTAATAGAAAAAAGGGAGTTTGCGATCTCATCAATCACATGTTCAGTCGCCACGCACCACTCAGATGTGCATGCCTCGTCCATTTGGGCGGCTTCATCGATACTATGCTCCAGCACATCCAAAGACTTCTCCATGTTGTTGACAAACACCCTCCAGCCTTCCACGATATTGTTTTCTATGTCTGGGTGGAAAGAGTCTCTAGGCATTGCCATTGCTATTGTCCTCCTTATTTCGACTTGTTTAGTAGAATATAATTCTTAACAAAGAGTGATCAAGGGGTTGATCATCAAATGGGCAGAGAGAAAATATCATTTGGGACTCATACACTTCTTGACATGGAGCATGGGCAAGCTTAATTTTATATATATTTTGCTGATTGAACAAAAAAACACTTAAATCTTATGCATTAGAAAAGTCTAGTGAAGTTTTATGTACATAGGGAGAAAAGATGATGCGTTTCGATAAATTTACACTCAAGGCCCAGGAAAACCTGCAAATTTCGCAACAATTGGCTGATAGATTTGGCCATCAACAGATAGAGCCGGAGCATATTATGAGGGCCCTTCTTGAGCAGAGGGAAGGGGTTATTCCCTCGATCCTAGCCAAAATAGGGGCTGACCAGCAAAAGCTCGTTGAGCAGCTGGATGTGGCCTTGGAGAAGATCCCCAAGGTTTCAGGGGCGGGATTAGGCCAAGTTTACATCTCTCCGCGTTCAAAGGCGGTTCTAGACAAAGCCTTTGAAGAGGCTGAACAGATGAAGGACGAATATGTGAGCCTGGAGCATATCCTTCTGGCCGTCGCTGATGAAGGGGAAGGGGAAGCGGCTGCCATCCTTTCTGCGTCAGGGATTACCCGGGACATCGTCTTAAAGGCTTTGGTGGATATTCGCGGTGGACAGAGGATCACCGATCAAAGCCCGGAGGACAAGTACCAGGCCCTCGAGAAATTCAGCAGGGATCTAACAGAAATAGCTTCCAAAGGAGATCTGGATCCTGTGATCGGACGTGATGACGAGATTCGAAGGATTATCCAGGTCCTTTCCCGCAGAACCAAAAATAATCCTGTTCTCATAGGGGAGCCTGGCGTGGGAAAGACAGCCATTGTGGAAGGTCTTGCCCAACGAATTGTGCAAGGAGACATCCCAGAGACCCTAAAAAACAAAAGGGTGGTTGCCCTTGATATGGGCGCCCTGATCGCAGGGACCAAGTACCGGGGAGAATTTGAGGATCGGCTCAAAGCGCTCCTCAAAGAGATCACTGACGCCCAAGGGGAAATCGTCCTCTTCATCGATGAAATGCACACGCTCGTAGGGGCAGGGGCAGCCGAGGGAGCGGTAGATGCCTCCAATATGCTGAAGCCTGCCTTGGCCCGCGGTGAACTGAGGTGTGTGGGCGCTACCACCATCAAAGAGTATAGGAAACACATTGAGAAGGACGCGGCCTTGGAGAGACGATTTCAACCTGTCATGGTGGAGGAGCCCACGGTGGAGGATACGATTTCTATCTTAAGGGGCCTGAAAGAGAAGTATGAGGTTCACCATGGTGTGCGCATCAAGGATTCAGCCCTCGTGGCCGCGGCCACGCTTTCTCACCGATATATCACAGACCGGTTTTTGCCTGATAAGGCCATTGACCTTATCGATGAGGCCACATCCCGACTGCGGATAGAGATTGACAGCATGCCGGCTGAGATCGACGACATCCAGAGAAAGATGACGCAGCTCGAGATCGAGAAGGAGGCCTTGAAAAAAGAGAAAGATCAGGCCTCCAAAGACAGACTCGAAAAAATCGAAAAAGAATTGTCAGAACTCAAGGCCGTCATGGAGGAGATGAGCACTCACTGGAAAAAGGAAAAGGAAACCATCGCCAAGATCCGGGACATCAAGGAGAAGCTGGAATCCACCAAATCAGAGGCCCAAATGGCGGAGCGCCAGGGAGATTTGTCAAGGGCAGCTGAATTGAAATATGGCACACTTACTGAGCTGGAGAAAAGTCTGGAACAAGAGAATAGAGAATTGGCAGATCTGCAATCGGGCCAAAAGATGCTCAAGGAAGAAGTGGATAGTGATGATATCGCTGAGGTGGTTGCCAAGTGGACCGGCATACCCGTATCAAAGTTGATGGAGGGTGAAAAGGAGAAGCTCTTGCATATGGAGGACAAACTGGAAGAGCGTGTGGTGGGCCAGCAAAAGGCGATCGTAGCCGTGGCCAACGCCGTACGGCGCGCCCGTTCCGGTCTGCAGGATCTCAATCGACCCATAGGCTCGTTCATATTCATGGGGCCGACAGGTGTGGGTAAAACTGAACTGGCCCGGGCTTTGGCTGAGTTTCTCTTTGATGACGAGCAATATATGGTTCGTATTGACATGTCCGAATACATGGAGAGGCACTCCGTGGCGAGACTCATCGGGGCTCCTCCTGGATATGTGGGATATGATGAAGGAGGCTATTTGACCGAGGCTGTAAGAAGACATCCTTATTCTGTGGTTCTTTTTGATGAGATTGAGAAGGCGCATCCTGATGTGTTTAATGCACTCCTGCAAATATTGGATGACGGCCGAATGACTGATGGGAAGGGCCGCACGGTCGATTTTAAGAACACCGTGCTGATCATGACATCCAACGTGGGATCTCAGTGGATACAGGAATTGGCTGGAAAAGATACTGCTGAAATGGAAGGAAGAGTCATGGACGCCTTGAGGAGCACCTTCAGGCCTGAATTCTTGAACCGCATTGATGAAATCATCATCTTCAGCGCACTTGGCCCTGAAGAGATCAAGAAAATTGTGACCATCCAGATGGGTCTCTTAAGCAAGCGCCTCGACGACAGCAAGATCACCCTTGAGCTCTCAGATAGCGCCAAAGCATTTTTGGCAAATACGGGTTTTGATCCGGTTTATGGCGCCAGACCCCTCAAACGGACGATCCAACATCTGATTCAAGACCCGCTTGCGATGAAATTACTCGATGGAAGCATAAAAGAAGGGGATCATGTGAAGGTGACTACAGAGGATGGGAAATTAGTCTTCAAATAACGCCACAGGGCGATAACTTCAGACAGGCTTTTTAATCACGAAAGAGATTCACCACCCGCTTCGCTAGAGACGCAGAGTACACAGAGTAGGATCGCTTAAAGGCTTATGTGAAGGGGCTCCGAGGGATAAAATAAGCTCGCTTATTTTCTTCCCTAGGAACCCTTCACATTGGTCCCGATGCCCTTGCATCGGTACCCCTCACAGATTGTGAGGGGCCTTTAAGCGATCTAGCCTGC
>JASFIT010000061.1:0-15285 GCA_050122535.1 Desulfobacteraceae bacterium
TTCCCTTTTAGCAGCGCTCATGTTTTTGTTCATGCGTTTTAACAGGAGCCGGGATTCCCTTTCAGCCGGTTCCCTATGCACCCTTATAGCGGTTTTCCTGGGCATCGTGCTTTATACCGAGAATTCCCTCACACTCTTTTTTTCAGCAGCTGGCCTTATCATCATCATCACATCGATTGAGACATCCTTTTCTATGGCCTATATTGACGAGCTGACCGAATTGCCCGGACGGCGAAGCCTCAACGAGACCTTGGCAAATCTGGGCAGAAGATATGCGATCGCCATGATCGATATTGACCATTTCAAGAAGTTCAATGACAAATACGGCCACAAGACGGGGGATCAGGTGCTCAAAATGGTCGCATCAAAGCTGAAAGAGTTGACGGGAGGTGCCAAGGTCTTTCGCTACGGAGGAGAGGAGTTTACGGCCGTCTTTCCAGGAAAAACCGCCAAAGAGGTGGTGCCTCACTTGGATACATATCGCAAGATTATGGCATCTACGCCTTTTACTGTTCGGGGTAGGGGACGGAAGAAAAGTACGGCAGAGAACCGGGAAAAAATCACGCGAGCGGGTCGTAAAGGAATAAATATTACGGTGAGCATTGGAGTTGCTTCACCGAACAGACGTATGACAACCCCTGAGAAGGTGATAAAGGCTGCTGACAGGAAACTTTATAAGGCTAAAAAAGCGGGCCGGAATCGAGTCCTGACATAAGGCTCCACTCTCATTCTTGAGGCACACTCTTCACCTATAGGCTTCCATCCTACCATCTTTCCTGATCTTCAGCCTTGAAAAAAGTGAGAATTACTTCCCAATAATGGTGTGGATTTATGTTCTAGCTGCCGGCCTCGCATAAGGAGGTTTTCGAATGGCCTCTTCTCTTTTGGAAGGAAATGAAGCGATCGCCTGGGGGGCATTTCATTCAGGATGCCGCTTCTTTGCCGGGTATCCCATCACGCCAGCTACGACCATCTTTAATGCTATGCTTAAACTTCTGCCACCCGCAGGAGGTGTGTGTCTTCAGGGCGAAGATGAGATCGCCTCAATAGGATACTGCCTGGGGGCTTCCATGGCCGGTCTTAAGGTTATGACCGCCACGTCTGGACCTGGTATCAGCCTTTACAGTGAACATATCTCTTTTGCCATAGGCAGCGAGATCCCAATCGTTATTGTGGACGTGCAGAGGCTTGGTCCTTCAACAGGATCTGCCACCCGGGGTGCAGATGGGGACATCCAGTTTCTGCGTTGGGGCAGTAGTGGGGGACTGCCCGTCATAGTGTTGGCCCCGGCTGATGTCAAGGACTGCTATCTTCTGACGATACAGGCATTCAATCTTGCTGAGGAGCTCAGGTGTCCAGTCTTCATCGCGTCCAATAAAGAGATTGGAATGACGAGAGAGAGCATAGACATGGATGCTCTGGAAATGCCAGAGATAAAAGAGCGTGAAGCCCCAACTCCTGGCAAGCCTTTCCTTCCTTTTGAGATCCTTCCCGGCAAGGAGGTCCCTAATTTTCTACCTATGGGAGGCAAGATTCTGGTGCGTCAGACCTCTTCTACCCACGGTCCGGATGGCTACATTACCACAGACCCGAATCAGATCGCCGAAAGCAGGTCCAGACTAAAGAGAAAGCTTGATTCAGCCGTCGATCGGG
Source organism: Desulfobacteraceae bacterium (assembly GCA_050122535.1). Lineage (GTDB taxonomy): Bacteria > Desulfobacterota > DSM-4660 > Desulfatiglandales > HGW-15 > JASFEQ01. Next base: position 1,654 of record JASFIT010000061.1, read on the forward strand.
TTTGTTTCTATGAGTCGCACATAGAGGATTATGCCGATACGTTGCTTATTACGTATGGGGTTACAGCTCGGGCTGCGAAAGATGTGTTGGAAAAGAGAAAAGCAGACGGAAAGCCGGTTTCTCTCCTTGTCCTCAAGACCCTCTGGCCCGTACCGGCGAACTTGATCAGGGAGCAAACCAAAGATGTTAAACGTGTCGTTGTCCTTGAAATGAACCTTGGGCAGTATGTGAGGGAGGTGAAGCGCGCCCTTCCCGATAAAAAAGTGGATTTCTTTGGTCAGATGGATGGCTGTTTGATAAACCCTCAGCAGATCAATGAGGTCATAACCCGTGTCTAGTCTCTTGAATGAAAGCAGGCCCCCTGTCTTTTGTCCTGGTTGCTCTCATGAGCGAATTACTCAGGCCCTTGACAGGTGTTTCCAGAACATGGGTCTTCGGGGAGATCAGGTGGTCATTGTCAGTGACATCGGGTGTTCAGGCCTTTTCGATACGTATTTCCATACCCATGCCTTCCATGGGCTCCATGGTCGTGCCCTGACCTATGCGACGGGTCTGAAGTTGGCTCAACCTGAATTAAGGGTTGTCGTGACCATGGGTGATGGCGGCCTGGGCATAGGGGGAGCACACCTCCTTACCGCCTGCCGCCGCAACCTAGATCTGACCCTGCTGATTTTGAACAACTTCAATTTCGGCATGACCGGGGGCCAGTTTTCAGTCACAACCCCGCCCGAGGCGCTGGTGGCATCAGGCTTTCTAAACCAGCTCGAAAGCCCCATGGACGTGTGCCAGGTTGCCCGTGCTGCAGGGGCTTCCTATGTCACCCGTTGTTCAAGTTACAGAAAAGATTTGCCCGGCGTGCTTGAAGCCGCCATAGGTTTTAAAGGCTTTTCTCTTATTGATATGTGGGGGATTTGTCCCGGCCGTTATACAAAGAAGAATAAGCTAACACCGAAAATCATAGAGGAGGCCCTTGGAAATTTAGCCACCATAGATGGCCCGGTGAAGGAAAACCTGAGAGAGGAGTATGGTCAGCAATATAGAAAACTGGCTTCAAGAGAAAAACCCGCACCGCCACCTCTAAAAGTTGAGGCCAGATATCGTCCACCCGAACCGAGTAGACAAGATGTGCTTATCCTCGGTCGCGCAGGCCAGAAAGTGATAACAACCGGTGAGATTTTATGCCTTGCCGGTCTAACGGCAGGTCTTAAGGTAACCCAAAAAAATGAGTATGACATTACAGTTCTGAGGGGCCCTTCCATCAGCGAGATGATCTTATCTCCAGAAGAGATTGGCTATACGGGTATAGATAGAGCTAATGTGGTGGTGGCCATCGGCCAAGAAGGGGTGGACCGTCGAAGGGCTCTATTTGATCACCTGGATGGGGATTCCTTAGTCATACAGGCTCAAGGGGTTGAAGTTCCTTCTTCAAAAGGCAGTGTAAGAGCCGTGGATTTTAAGGGACAAGGGGTAAAGATTCAGGACTGGGCCATCGCTTCCCTTTCCGTCATGGCCAAGCTGGATAAGGTTATTAGCCTTGAAATGCTTCAATCCGCATTGAAAATTAGATTCCAGGGCAAGGACCTTGGTTCTGCACTCGATCTCATTGGGCGGGTCCAAGCGGGCGAGGGCGTCGAATCCAGGTAGGAGGAGGCCTATCTCGTTCCGTCCAAAACCCTTCTTATGGTTTCAGCCAGTTCTTGCCTGAGGATGGGCTTCAGGATGAATGCCTGAATCCCCATGGCCTTTGCCTTCTTTTCAGTAACCCTTCTGCTGAACCCCGTACAAAGGATAATGGGAATATCAGGCCGAATGAACATGAGTTCATTGGCCAATTCTTCACCCGTCATGTTGGGCATGGTCATGTCGGTGATGACCAGGTCAAACTCATCAGGCTTTGTTCGGAACAGCTCTAAGGCTTCAAGGCTGCTGGTTCTTGTAACCACGGTATATCCCAGTTGCTCCACCATCTGTTTGGCGATGTCCACTATGGGCTGCTCATCGTCAACAAAGAGAATACGCTCACTTCCAGTGGGAATTGTTTCTTCACTCCCCGTATCCTGATCTGTCTCTGTTTCCATGATGGGAAGGTAAACATGGAATGTGGACCCCATTTCTGGCTCGCTGTAAACCGTTATCGTGCCTCCATGGCTCTTCACGATTCCATGGACCATGGCTAATCCCAGACCGGTTCCCTCACCCTTTTCCTTCGTGGTGAAATAGGGATCAAAAATCCTCTCCTGCACTTCGGGAGCCATACCGTGGCCGTTATCGCCCACTGTCAGTTTTAGGTAGGGGCCTGGAGACAAACCGGCAAATCTGACGCCGACGTCGGTACCGTTTCCCACTTTCTCTAAACTCACATCCAGCGTACCGCCATTTTCTCCCATGGCATGGGCCGCATTGGTACAAAGGTTCATCAAAATTTGATTAACCTGTGTGGGATCAGTCATGACAGTGCCCAGATTGACTCCAATATGCTGTTTGATCTCTATGGTGGAAGGCAGCGAAGCGCGCAGCAACTTGAGCGTCTCTTTGATGATGGGGCTGATCTCGAGTGGTCTCAGTTCTTGATCGGATTGCCGGCTGAAGGCAAGAATCTGCCTTACCAAGTCCCTGGCACGCCGTCCTGCCTTGAGCACCTCCTGTAGATTGCTATGTAGCAAACCCCCCTTGGGTACCTCTTCTGCAGCCAGCTCGGTGTACCCTATAACTGAAGAAAGGATGTTATTGAAGTCATGGGCGATTCCACCCGCCAAGGTGCCAATGGCTTCCATCTTCTGGGCTTGAAGCAGTTGAGCTTCAAGTCTTTTTTCAAATGTAATGTCTGTTACAAAATTAAGCGTAGCCGGGTTTCCCTCCCATTTTATCTCAACCGCATTGATCTGGACCCAGAGCTCTTCGCCAGATCTGTTTCTGATTCTCAAAGAAAAAGAATAGGTGCTGGGGGTATCTTCTCCTTCACGCCTTATTTCTTGGCTTTTTGGGAGGAGACGCCTATCTTCAGGGTGGACGAGATCGATAAAAGGTGTTTCAAGCAGTTCATGGGTAGAACAGCCGAAAATCTCTTGGGCCTTAGGGTTTTGAAACTTAATCAAGCCGCCCTGGGCTATAAAAATGCCATCATGGGCATGGTCCACGAGAAGTCGATATTTATCTTTGGATTCCCTCAAGGCTTCTTCTGCTTCTTTTCGCTCTGTGATATCGCGGACAATACCTCGAAACCCTATCGGCTCTCCCTCGGAGTCTTTTAAGAGTGAGACTGAGGCTTCAACGTATCTTTCGCTTCCATCTTTTCGGATGATCTTCCAGTCAAATTCTTTCGTGGGTCTTCCCGTGGTATAAACCTTGTTGAATGCTTGATATAATTTCTTGGCGTTTTCTTCGTCTGTGTATCGCCGGTTATTCATGTCCATCAGCTGGTTTCTGTCATACCCGAGGATCTTTTGTATGGAGTCGTTGAAGAAAGTGAAGTTGCCGGCAAGATCAACCTCATAATAGCCTTCCTCTATATTCTCAAGAATAGTTCGGTACTTCTCTTCGCTCTCCTCTAGCTCGTCCTGTGTTCGCTTGCGCTCCAAAATTTCTTCCTTGAGTTCCTTATTCGCTTCCACAAGTTGTGCAGTGCGCTGCTCCACTCTTCTTTCAAGTTCGCGGTTTGCTGCGTCCACTTTTTCTCTTTCAGCTTCCAACAACCGTGTTTGCATAAATTCCTTGCGGGAATAGAGTTCAATCGAATAACAAGCGAACATTCCGATGATATTACCTGAAAGGAAGAAGAAATTATTGTTCACCAGAACGGGAATAGGCGTATGACTCAACCCCATAGCTGCTATTTCATAACCAAACACGATCATCCACCCTGCAAGGGTTGCCCAGATGAACCTGAGTTTGGAAAATGTGTAGCCATATAAAAAAACGAGAATTAAACCAGCGTAGTATGAGTAGTTGCCCGGATTCGGGGCAATAAGGATCATCGCAATTATACCTAGTCCCGCAACCATTATCATAGAGGCGACAAGGCATTGCATGTATTTGACAAAGCGTTTGGAGAAAGAAAATAGAAAGATTGAAAGTACATAGGGACAGAAAATGGCATATCGGATGAACCACAGCTTATATTTCTCTCCTGGAGCGATCCAGGCGTCAAGAATTCCAAAAATTCCGTAGAAAAAAATGGCGACAAGTAGTGCGACTTGGACATGTCTCAAAGATTTTTGAGAATATTCCTCTTGGAAAGCTCCCTCCAGCTTTTCTTGGAAGGAGAGAGTTAGGACATTCATCTTGAATTCAGCCGGTGTGGCCGACGCGTCGATCATGCAGAATCACTCCCTGAACTGATATGGACTGAGAAAAGGTATTATCTCTCAGGCCATTTCTTTATGACCAATAAGGTCATATCGTCCAACTGTTCCTCCTGGAAAGCTTTCACATCTCCCATAACCTTATCAAGAAGCTTTCCAACAGGTAAGTCAGCATAATGATTGAGTGCCTGTTCTAGGCGCAACTGCCCGTACATTTCGCCGTTACTGCCAGTGGCTTCTGTAATGCCATCGGTGAATAGTAGGACCACATCACCATCATTTATTTTTATCGTCTTATCCCCCAGATGCTCTTCAATATCATCAGCAATTCCCAGCCAGGTCCCCTTAGTGGGAATAACCTCCGTCTTATTCAATGCGGATCGATAAATGATGACGTCTTGGTGTTTTCCAGCCAAAGTGACTTCTGATTCGTCAATACGGATAGCCATCAACGTCATGTAGTGGTCGGAACCCATTCTTGAAATATTTTCTCTAATCACCGTGTTTACTGAGTTTAGTACTGCGGATGGTCTGCAATCCGTGCAGTTATTTATCATTGAGATGATGCTCGTCTGGGCCATCATCATGATCAATCCGGAATCAACGCCATGACCTGATACATCACCGATGGTAACCCATTTATCCCCTCTGGGGGTTTCCATGATGTCGTAATAATCTCCGCCAACTTCTTTGGCAGGAAGCATCTTTGCGCTAATCTCAAAACCCTTGATTTTTTCTTTGTTGGGCAAAAGGGCTGTCTGTATGCGTTTGGCAAGTTCCATTTCACTCCAAAGGGCATCTCTTGCCTTTTTTAACTCCTCGAGCAAATGGAACTCTTGTTTAACAAGCTTGTGCCTTACATGGGTAATAATCACAGCCATTACAGCCGTGGAGAACAGAAAGAAGAGGTTGTTAGTCAAAATGTTCGCATTATAATCTTGGCCTGCAATGAAATTGAGCAAGAGGTACATCCCGATGACGATGAGACTGTTTATGGCTGAATGGAGCATCATCCAGGGTAGAAGGAGATTAACCCCGATGATGACAAGATTCAGGCCTGCATAGTAACTGGAGTTAAAGCCCCCCAGGTCAACGGTCATTAAAACGATCATGCCGCCAACAATGACAGAAACCAAATATCCGTGTATGTAGGAGAATTTGTTCGGGTGGGTACGGCAAATGATGGTGTATTGAATGATGGCGATTATTGTGCAGGCAAGTCTGTATATTCCAAACCGCTGTAAAAGCTCCTTTGGCATGGTGAAGTAGTCGAGGATAAAAAAGAGAGGAACCAGGATGAAGACCAGAGATGCTACAGTCTTTGACCACTCATGGATGATACCACAAAGATAATTTTCAAAATCCCTGACCTCTGAGTTGATTAGTTCCCTGCCCGTATCTGAATTGTGCTGCACTGCTTGATCCCTTCTTACCCCTTCTCCACCAAAAGGAACATTTGGCTTCCAGAATCCTCAAAAAACACGGTTGCTTCGTCTGATTCCGTATCTCTTAACAAATCCGTGAACTCTTCTTCTGTCCTGTAGTATAAGACCCAGTCCAGCCAATACTCCATGTAGCATCTGCTGGGGTTTGAAACATGGAAATTACCGATTAACATGGTCCCACCGGGTTTCAGAATCTGGTAGAGCTTTCCAAGCACGGCACTTGCTACAGGAGGGGTAAGGTAGTCAAAAAGACCCATGGAATAAATATAGTCGAACAGTCCCCATTTATCTCTCAATTGGCTGGAAGCGAGCATGGTACGGACAGATTCATCCAAATAGTCCACGTATATTTTAGTGCCCAGCTTCTTTTCTATCTGATCTATCAGGGTAGCTGCCTCATACAGGGCCTGCCGATCCTGATCTAAGAGAGTAAAATAGTACTTGTCACAATCTTCGGAAGACAACAAAATATCCTGCATTTCAAATGCGGGCCCGCAGGCGACAGATAATACTTTCAGTTTCTCCCCAGAGGGTGCAGAATTTTCACTTTGCGTCTCAATCAACTTTTGCGTAACGAGTTTTCTCCGGTTCCGAACAGCTCTGGCGGCCGGGTGCTCCAATGGATGTTTGTGCATGAGTCTGGAGAAAGTCGTCTCACCTTCAAATTCATTCCTATACAGCATCCTCATCATTACGGAGTCCCCAGAGTATCCTCTGGGTTTTAGGTTGGTTCTTCTCATAAACGGGGAACAAAGAATGATACTCCAAAGTAATTTTCTGAAATAGAATCCGTGACGTTCATGCTCTTCCCTACTGAAACCAGCCACTATGTGCTCCAATTCCTCCAGTTTCTCATCGAGAAAACGCAGAAAGTTTCTACCTTCGGTATTGATAATGGCTTCCTGTACAGATGCCTGAATATCGCTTGGTTCTTGGGTATATTCCGCATCTAGATCATCAAATAGACTCTTGTACACGTTTAAATCGTACGAAAGATTGGCCGTGTAGTCCTTAAAAGATTGTTTCACTTTATCTTTGTGCGCAAGAACGAGTGGGAGATCAATAAAGGCATTTTGCAAACTCAATACCCTATTGTCGGAGAATAGGCTTCGGAGGTCATAGACGTCGTAGACAAAGATTAGCCTGCCATCGTAACCATCAATATTGGGTTCTGAAATAAAACGGCACGGGCCCAATTCGAACTCTTCTCCGTTATTCTTTATGAGCAGTTTGCTGAATTCTGCCCCATCTATAAAACGTTCGTGATTTAGAAATCGAACAAAGATAGAATACTTAGAAGCATATTGGGCATGGATGGGGATGCTGTCTTTGCCCCTTGCCAGATTTGCGCTTATTTTGGACGTTTGTTGTTCCACTTTTTCACGATCCCTTGATTTCTACTCTTCCATCCTTTGTCCGAAATATTTCCAGGGCTGAAAAGATCACGTCCTGCCATTTCAAGGATTTCAGATACGTAACAGTAACTCTAGTTTGGCCCCTCTTAGCCCTTTCCAACGTTTTAATGATAGGTGTTATTGTTGATGAATTCATGTAAGCCAATTCCCGAAAGTCCAATTTGACCCTCTTATCGTGATCGCTGCTTTTTCTGATGGCATCGACCAGAATTGGAGTGATGAATTTTGCCGGTTCCCTATCGACACTTTTTCCGGTCCAGCGAATATTGATGGAGTTGTTATTTTCCCTAACTTCCAGGGTCAATAAATTATTCGTGAAGGTTTTTGCTTCGCCCATAATCACCTCCTAGAATCCTCTTCAAGAATTGAAACGGCCGAAACATTTAGGATATTGTCATCACCCACAAAGAAATCGAGAATAGATTTACCTTCGTAGGCGATTCTCACAAGTCCCAGACCACTTTCTTTATCACGGAGGGGCCTTTTGGAGACCGCTCTTATTCTTTCGGTATAGGCTTGAAACGGATCTTGATATCCCCTAATCCACTGAATTGTCCTATCCAACCTTTTGAGATGAACATGAGCTCTTTCATCCACAGGATTAACGACTTCCACTGTGACAACACGTGAACCAATATGAATTGTGAGGATCACTTTGTTTTCCGGTGCCTTGAAGTTGCCGTACTTAATGCCGTTCTCAATCAGTTCACTAATGACCATTGTAAGGGCATTTACGGCATCACCGGAAAACCCGTGGGACCTAAAAAACTCACTGCTGGAATTCCTTACCTCCTCAATCTCCTCCCAATTGGGTTTTACAGTTAACTTCATGGATCTCTTCATGGCTCCTTTTTCTCTCACAGTGAAGGTATCAGGGACCCCATTTCTCCGGTCTCTATCGTTCTTGCCGTCTTTGATAGAACTTCGCCTTCTACTATTACCGGGATCTTTTTTTCGAGAAGGACTCATCAAAGCCTCCTTCTAAGAAATTTGGCTAAATAGACTTGTAATGGTCTTAGACGTGTTCCTCTAAAGGCTTCCTGGTCAATTCTCAGCTATAGCTGAGGACCTTTTTGAGGCTAACAGAATCTGTAGAGCAAAATTTGTGCCAGAGGCCGCATTATTTGAAAATTATGTAATTTCAATTGGTTATGTGGCCCCACAGCTACAGACGTTGGAGGGGTTGCCGAATTTTGTCATTTTTGCGGAAAATATGCCAATTTTTGTCAGTATTTTCAGGCTCTTGGGTTGTCAATATGAGAGGGATGCCAGAACATCCGATGGCTCTGGAGATTGGCCAAGAGGATTTAAGCATTACATATGGGGTTCAGACGGAGAGTTGATCTTAATTTGCACACGTCCGAGAATTTTGGCTGAAATGAGGGGAAGGCGGGAAGATGATAGGAAAAAATGAGTAGGGTAGCCTCAGGAGGAAGTCAACAGGGAGCGTGGCAATCTCATCCTTCACTTCGAGATTGCTTCGTCGTCCCGCGAAGCGCGGGACTCCTCGCAATGACACTATACTTATGGCTTCTATATCAGTAAAGCGTTGCTATCCATCCGCCCACGTAGTGGGTGATAAGGATGACCAAGCCAACAATTGCCACGTGCTCAAGGACCACCCTGTGAATTTTCGAACCTTTCAGTTTTGCCAAATGCCAGCTAAATATGATGACCAGAGAGACCCCCCAGCAGACGCTTACAAAGATTGCCGTTGAAAGCTGGAGCACCAAAATGGGCACCACGAAGGTTAGTGCAAAGAAAAACTTGGACAACAGTGTGGAGAAGGTGGCTTCCCACACTTCTCTGGTGGAATGATGGTCTTCCGCTTCTTCAGAAATATGTATGCCCACCGCATCTGAGAAGGCATCTGCAATGGCAATGGCGATAATGCCTCCGATCACAGCAGTCCTTGATCCGGTACTCGCATTTAACCCTACCATCATGCCAAGGGTGGTAATGACGCCAGAGGTAAGCCCAAAACCAAATCCTTTCTTGACCGATTCCTTCATTTGTATATCCTCGTTGTCTCAGATAAGGAATTCCATTGCACCTAGATGCCCATCTGCATATATCCTGTGAACTCGGGAGATTCGGCCGAGACCATATCATTTTTCCCCTTGACCGCCAACCATATTTCCAATAATCTTTATCCGCTCAGAAGAAAGTGTTTTCACCTATTCAATGGATTGGACATGGGTAACTATATGAGAAAGTGACGGTGTCGTGTTTACTCCTCATGGCCATGTGAAGAAGCAGGGGTGCGACATGGCTAAAAGCTGTACACCGCGAGTCGTCCTCCCAAAATAGAAACAGCATCTAAGTAAATAAAGCGCGAGGAGAACTATCTTCCCTTTCCTCTGATAATTAGGGCATTGTCTGTTTTCACTACCATTAGCAAGGAGGTCGCTGGTATGAAGAAGATATATGCATTGATTATCCCCGTCTTTTTAGTTGTTTCTTTGCCCTACTTAGTGATCTTGGTGTTTATTGCCATAGGATTTGACCTACCATTCGGTCCGGAACCTGCTGCTGCTCAGCAGAAGAATGAGCAGGAAGAAAACATCCGGTTTTTGTGGGCCTTTGGTGCCATCAAGAAGGGAGAAGGAGAACCGAAGCTTATTCCCATCGCCCGCGATACAGCCCTGAAATCGGGCGACCAAATCAAATTCTTTGTGAAATTGAAAAAAAAGTTTTTCGTTTATCTTATCTATCATAGCTCTCAAGGTGAGATAAGCGTTCTGTTCCCATATCGTTTTGAACAGTTGAGTAGAGGATATCCCAAGCAGTCAGAATACTATATCCCGCAGGGAATGGAATGGTTTGAGTTGGACGAGCATGTGGGGCAGGAGACGTTCTATTTGCTGGCCTCTGCAGAACGCTTGAATGATCTCGAGGCACTCATCAACAAGTATGAAACCGCTGATCCTGCAAAGAAGCCAGAACTGGCAAAGAAAGCCCTCAAAGAGATCCGAACGGTATTACGGGAAAATCGAAAATTCAAAAGCTTCGCTGAAAAACCGGTGACCATTATGGGACATCTTCGCGGAAGCGAGAAAGTGGAAGTGGGGGGCACTCCCGACATAACAAACCTTGCAGTGGAGATTTACGGAAGAAACTTCTACAGCAGGACCTTCACAATTGACCATAAATAATAAAAGAAAGCTACGAGTCACAATCATTTTGGTCCTGTGCTCGTTCGTTGCAGCCCACCTATGCTTTTGGATACTGCCCAACGTTCTTGAAATATGGAACAGTCAAGCCGTTGACCAACTTTTCGTCTTTCGATCCTCTTCCGACAAACTTCGACCTCTTTATGATAACACAATCGCCCACGTGGATCTAAACAACACCAGTTTCAAGCGACTTGAGAACCTTTATCTGAATCGGTCCCACTTTGCGAAGGTGACCCGAAACCTGACGTCGATGCAAGTATCTGCGCAGGTTTACGATTATATCTTTGCCGCCCGATTGGATGAGATGCATGATCGCGCGCTCATAGAGGCCACTCATGAAGCGGGTAATGTTTACTTTGGGTTGGCCTTTGAGTTGTGGCAAGAAGATCAGTTAGTGAAAAGAAAGAAAAAGCCCCAAGATGCAATACCATATTTGGATCGTACGAAATGGCGTGTGAGTGCGGAAGGAGATCTTCAGGCTTTCTACGTGGGTACAAATCCGTTGGCGACCTTTTCTGAACTGGCTTCAGCCTCTAAGGGGTTGGGGTCTTTAAGCATCAAGTTTGATCGCGATGGGGTCCTTCGCCGCGTTCCTGTTTTGGTGCGCTATAAAGGAGAATTCTACCCCATTTTGCCTTTTCGTGTAATTTGCGACTACCTTAAAGTTCCTCCGGAAAAGATACTCGTGAAACCAGGAGAAAACATTACACTACAGGGCGCACGAAGGCCTGGTGAGAAGGAGTCCCAGGATATCGTGATCCCAATTGATGAACGGGGCAATATAATCGTTAATTACATCGGCCCGTGGGGACAGATGGACCACTATAACTTTGCGGATATTTTATTGGCCTCCGACGATCGTGTTGAACTGGAGCTGTGGGGAGAGGAATTGAAAGGGAAGATCGTCGTGATCTCAGATATCTCAACAGGCTCTACCGACGTGGGACCGGTTCCCACGGATGCCAATTTTCCTCTGAGCGGTGTTCATGCAAACATCATGCACGGAATTTTGACAAAATCCTTTCTGAGAGAACTTTCTGACAAAGAGATGCTCGTTGTGGAAGTCCTGCTACTGGCTTTTGTTCTCCTCCTTGCAGTTCGGTTTTCCTCCATCACCTTTTCAATGGGTATTCTTTTTTTGGCAGGGTTTTACGTGGTCACTGTAAGCATAGGATTCTTTTACGGGAGTCTCATTTTTCATGTGGTGCGCCCTCTTCTCATGGTGGTCTTTGCTGTAGTCTCCATCGTTGTCTATCGCTACATCCACGAGGAAAGGGAAAAGATGGAGAGCTTCCGCCAACGCGACTTTATTCGTCAGACCTTTGGCCGATATTTGAGCCGCGAAGTCGTTGAGGAACTTCTCGGTTCTCCTGGCGGCTTAGAACTGGGTGGGGAAAATCGCGAGGTTACCTTCTTGGTATCTGACTTGCGGGGATTTACAGCGCTTTCCATGAGACTTTCCCCACAACAAGTGATCAACATCCTTAATAGCTACTTGGCACGGATGGTAGAAATCATAAGACGATATAGAGGGACCCTAAATGAGATTGAAGGAGATGGGGTGCTCACCTTTTTTGGGGCCCCCCTTGTTAGCAGCGACGACCATGAACGCGCCGTGGCATGTGCCATTGAAATGCAAAACGCCATGGCCGAGATCAATGCAGATCAAAAGAAACACAATCTTCCGGAACTCGCCATGGGTATTGGGCTTAATACCGGAGAAGTGGTCGTGGGCAATATTGGGTCAGAAGAGCGAGCAAAATACAGCGCCATCGGCAGCCCCATCAACACCGCCTATCGCGTGGAGTCCTATACCGTTGGTGGACAGATCCTGATTAGCCCCACCACGTATGAGAAGGTCAAACCGCTCGTTCAAGTTCGGAGTACAATGCAAGTCCAATTTAAAGGAATCGACCAACCCGTAACCTTATACGATGTGGGAGGTATGGGAGGAAAATATCAGGTTGCTCTGCCAGAGAAAGAAGCTCGTCCATTAATTAAAGTTGAAACCCCAATCCCCATCGCCTGCTTATCAGTGGAAGGCAAAACGGTATCAGAGACTTCCATATCAGGGTATGTTACGCACTTTAGTGGGGCTGCGGCGGAAGTTTACATGGAACAGCAGTTAGAGGTTCGGTCTAATCTCAAGATCCTTTTTGTTGGAGAGAAGGCTTCCGGGCTCTCCGAAGCATATGCCAAAGTGATATCCGTTGAGCCCCCCGAACCCAAACCCTCTCAGTTCAAAGCACGCCTGGAGTTTACTTGGCTTCCTGATGACGTAGAGGCGTTTCTAGAAAAGAGACGAATAGGGGAGTGATTCTTACCTTAAGACAGTGTAACCTTCACCAGGGATGCTAGCCCAAACCACCTCGCGGCCCTCTGGCAACACTGATTTATGCAGGCAAACCGAAGGCTCACCTTACGACGAAGCCATCGGTTGAGATGGTTCTTCGTCTTCTGCCATTTCCGGTTTCTGGAAATCTGGTCGCAATTTACCTCTGGCCATGGATGAGAAAATACCCCCAAAACAGAGGATGGCAAAGACCGCAAAAGCCACGTTTACGCTTCTTACCAAGACAGGATATAACTCCGTTGTTATTTGGACCCGCCCCAGATATAGCGTAAATATGACCGTTGCTATTCCCATGCTGACCATCATTCCGAGCAGACGCATGGTTCCCACAGACCCTGACGCCAGACCGAAGAATCTCTTCTCAACGGAGCCCATTATGGCATTGGTATTGGGAGAGGAGAAGATGGCGAAACCGAAGCCAAGAACAGTAAGGCGAACTATAATAGAGACCGCCGTTGAATTTTCATCCAGAAAGATGAAAAGAAAGAGTCCTAGGGTTGTCAATGTCATTCCTATGGATGCGACGATTTGGGGTTCAACTCGGTCCGAAAGCCTGCCGGCAAATGGTGAGAAGATGGCCATCACGACGGGTTGTGCGATCAAGATCAGCCCCGCATTTTGAGGGCTAAGTTCTTTCACATACTGCAGATAGAGGCTCAGAAGGAACGTTACGGCAAATGTGGCACTGTAATTAATAAGCGCTGCCAAATTGGAGAAGGCAAAAACCCTATTGGTTCTGAAAAGATCCAAGTTGTAAACCGGGTGTTCTGTTCTGATCTGCCATTTGACGAACGCCACAAATCCCAACAGACCCAGTAGGATGACCCATACACTCTTCATGGCGGGGAGTAGAGAAATGCCATACATTATGGCGACAAGCGCCGCACCATAGATCGTGGCACCAGGGAGATCAAACTTCTCACCCCTTGCTTCTGCCCACTC
>JASFIT010000062.1:0-15079 GCA_050122535.1 Desulfobacteraceae bacterium
TTTCAGATCATGCTCCTGAGCTCTCGGGACAATCTCTTTCTTGGCAAAGCGGATCAACTGCTCTTTGAACATCATCTGCTCTTCGGTGAATGCAAAATCCATAATCTTTAAATTCCTTTCACCACAGAGACAAAGAGGACACAGAGATCGTTTTTCTTGTTTTGCCCGACCCGTAGATAACACCTACCGAAAAAGAAACCCTGCCTATGGCAGCATATCGGTGGAATATTCACCCGCCAAAGCGCGATGGCGGGTAAAATGCCACCCTACGTGTAGGGCGGGGTTTCAAACCCCACCTTGGCTCCTTGACACACAAAATTGTCTCGCCATAGTTTTAACGAAGCCGGAAACCTAGGCGAGGGGTTAGTAGCGGCGAGTGCCTCTATGGTTAATTATTTTTTCGTCCCTGAGTTTTTGCTCCGTTCAGAAAGACCTCTAATATACTCTCTGCAATTCTCTTTTTCTGTGCATTCCCCTTGATATTCTGGTCCGCAAGGACCATGGTGGAAATAAATGCCTCGAGTGCACCAAGGAATATATAGGTAAGGTAACGGGCTTTGAAGTCATTCCGTAGCGTTTCATTTTCTTGACCTTCGGTGATAACCGCCTCGGTAAGGGACATGAATTTTTTGAAATAGTGGAGTCGGTCAGCAGTCAGGTTGGAAGTGGACCTGGAGATCTCTGTGATGAAGATATTCACCAATTCGGGGTTGTCCTGGTAGGTGTCCAAAAAGTAATCAATGATGTGCCTCAGTTTCATTTTCACATCAGACTGGGCTTCATTAATATCATTCATAAGCTGAAATAGGCTGTCCCACCATCGATATAGAATTGCCTCAAAGAGATCCTCTTTGGTTTTGAAGTAATGATAAACAAGGCCATAGGAGATATTTGCAGCCGTGGCAATATCCGACATCCTCGCCCTATGAAACCCTTTGTCCTTGATGATCTTTAGGGCCGCTTCGAGAATGGCCTCCTCTTTCTCTTTTTTGAAAGCGCTTAGGTCTCTCGCCATGAAGCCCAATAGAGCAAACGCTGATTGACAAGTCAATCAATTTTTCTCTTCCACCCTTGCTTGACACACGGTTTCGCCATTCTTAAATTGCTCTTATATAAGAAGGGTTTGAACATCTAAGTCGGCACCATTACACAATAAAACGGCGTCCCAGGCAGACTCAGAGGCCAGATGCTGAAAGCTCAAGAAAGGTTGATCAAGGAGGTGTCAAAATGGAGGTAAGAAAGATCCTGTGGCCTACGGACTTTTCAGATAATTCGGAACATGCTCTACCCTACGTAACATCATTGGGAAAGAAATATGAAACCGAGGTGCACGTGGTTTACGTGATCCCAGAGCTGGCTGATCATGCACCCTGGTATGGCGTGTTCGATCGGCCACATATCGATAAGATTCACGCGTGGGAAAGGAAGACGGCAGAAAAGCGGCTCAGCGAAATATGCGAGAAGCATTTGGACGGGTGTCCCCTGTATGTCAGACACATTGCCATGGGGGACCCAGCCGAAGAGATCTTGAAGCTTGCAGAGAAGGAAGAGGTGGACATGGTGGTGATGGCCAGCCATGGCCGAAAAGGTCGTTTTCATTTCGGCAGTGTCGCCGAAAAAGTGGTAAAAAACGCCTCAGTCCCTGTCGTTACGGTTCCCATTTCTTCGAGGAGCTGACCTTAAGAGGATGTCGGGAAACGCCCATCTGCTGCGTTACCCTCATCCCCCGCCCTGTTAAATTCTCGCTACGTGAGACGGCGAAGCCGATTTAACAGGGCAAGTCATTGCGGCGTACTCGTATGTACGCCTCAATCCCCGGGATTTCGTCCCGCAGCAAACCCTGCGGGATGGACATTTTCCATCAGCCTCTGAAAAGCCAGTTTTTCGACAGTTTCTAAAGCAGAGTGGCGAATAGCGCCTTGTTTTCACTTGCCTTCGTGGGGATGGACTCCGGTGGGATTTCAGAGGAGTCGATATTGATAGATTCCCGCTCTCGCGGGAATGACAATTTGGATGAGTTCTTTAGAAATCTATCAGGTGATGAGAAATGGGTAGGAAAATTGTTCTACAGCGCAGCCAGTTCTTTGATGGCTCGTGCCACAGTCTTCAATTCTTCTTCCTGGACAGTCCTCACATCCAGCAGGACCTGGTCCTTTTCAACCCTTACTATAATAGGTGGGGTAAAGGACCTGAACCATTCCTCTATTTGGTGCGCTGATAACTTGCCAGGGAGCAGACACAACAGACGGCTTGGAAGCTCAAGAAGAGGGAATGCACCTCCTCCGACGCGGGAGATGCCATCCTTCTGATCAAGGGCAAAATTAGGCGTATCCAGTTTTCCGATCATCCTGACAAGACGACGGACTTTTGCCTTTAGAGCCTCGTAAGGCTCGCATATCATATGCAGGGTGGGTATTTCTCCTACGGCCACCTTCTCATCCCTATACATGTTGAGCGTCTCTTCCAGAGCGAGAAGGGTGAGTTTGTCTATTCTTAGTGCCCTGGTCATGGGGTTGTTTTTGATGGCCTCAATGAGATCACGCCTTCCTAAAATGATCCCTGCCTGTGGCCCTCCCAGCAGTTTGTCCCCACTAAAGGTGAGCAGATCCACGCCACTGGCCAGGGCCTCTTGAACAGTGGGTTCCTTGGGGATGCCATATTTGGAGAAATCGATGAGACACCCACTACCCAGGTCTTCCATGACCGGAATCCCATATTTATTTCCCAGTTTCACAAGCTGAGAGGCATCAACTTCTTCTGTAAAGCCCACGATCTGGAAATTGCTTCTGTGCACCCTTACGAGAAGGGCCGTCTCCGGGTTAATTGCCTCTTCATAATCCCGAAGATGGGTCTTGTTGGTGGTCCCCACTTCCACCATCTTTACACCGCTCTTTCGCATCACATCTGGCATGCGGAAAGACCCCCCTATCTCCACCAGCTCCCCCCGAGATACAATCGTCTCACGGCCCTTGGCCAGCGTTTCGAGGGAAAGGAGGACGGCACCCGCGTTATTATTGACAACTAGGGCACCCTCTGCGCAAGTCAGTTCCTTGAGGATGCCTTCCACATGAACATATCTGCTTCCCCTTTTTCCTTGATTTAAATTGTATTCAAGGTTGCTGTAACCACCACTGAGGGGTTTGAACCTCCGCAATACCCTCTCGGACAGAATGGACCGCCCCAGATTGGTATGGACAACGACGCCCGTGGCATTGATAACGGCTCTGAGACTAGACTGAGCCAGCAGGCCTATTCTTTCCACCACCTTTTCTGAAACCCGCTCCGTACTCAAATAAGATGGATCTTCAATTTCATCCTTTGCGATTCCTTGCCGAATCTCATCCAGGACCTCATGTATCCCCTTCAGGATCAGGCTTCTTGGATAGTCGGATGTGGCTTCAATGAGAGGGCGCTCATCCAGAAGGCGATCCACGGCCGGTATTTTCCTGAACAATGCCTGTTTATCAACCACTGATCAATCTCCTTCAAACACCATCATACCAAAGATGGAGCGGAGAGAACCAACTTTTTGTTGCAAAACCCCAAAAAAATGATACATTGAGATCTAAACATGGTGGGTGTAGCTCAGTTGGTAGAGCACTGGGTTGTGGCCCCAGTTGTCGCGGGTTCAAGTCCCGTCACTCACCCCATTGAACACGAAGGGATTCACCCTTGGAATAGAAATAAGTAGGCAGTAAGCAGCAGGGAGTAGGCACCGCTAAGCGTTTAGAAGGTCCAACTGCTTACTGCTTAGTGCATACTGCCTACTTCTAACAGACTGCCCCTATCCGAGTTTACTCATGAGGTCTGCTGAGACCTCTTTCACGCCTGGCCCCCCATCCACCTCGATGATCTTTGGCTTTCCATCCCTCTTGGCCGAGAGGTCTTTGTAGTAGTTGATGGCGGCCATTGTGCCGGTCCCTGTATCGTAATAGATATTATGTCGCTTATCTATGGCCTCCGCGTCCTGATCATCAGAACGGCTCTTAAGATCTCCGCCACAGACCCTGCATTTGTCCCCATCCGGCTTTATCGCGTCAATATAGATATTGTTAGGGTGGTTATTATCATTCACGCAGAGACGACGGCCCATGATCCGGTTTTTGGCTACCTGTCTGTCAAGGACGATCTCAATGACGATGCCCAGATCAATGCCCTCCTTTTCAAGGGCCTTGGCAAGTTCCTCGGCCTGGGTCAGATTCCTGGGGAAGCCGTCCAGGAGCCAACCATTCTTGCAGTCGTCTTGTTTTAGTCGTTCCAAGATCATCGGGATGGTGATGCTATCAGGCACGAGTTCGCCTCGATCTATGTAACCCTTCGCCTCTTTGCCCAGGTCTGTTCCCCGTGAGATGTTGTCCCTGAAAATCACCCCAGTTTCAATATGCGGAATCTTATATTTTTCCTTCACTATTGCACCTTGAGTCCCTTTGCCACTTCCATTGGGGCCGAAAAAAACAATATTCATATTCCCATCTCCTTATCTGAAATTATTTTTTGGTGAAAATATTTTAAAAACCAGGCAGTGTCAAGAGGGTGTGGTGATCAGGAATTAACAAGACCCGCTGATTTCAATGATAATACCTGGATTAGATGTCGGAACAGGGGAGGGGACGTGTCATTCTCGGGACAGGAAGGAGGGCATCAATTCATGTCCCTTTTCAAATATCACCTTGGTTTCCTGGGCGGAAGCTTCTGTAAAGGGAGGCCCTTCTGTGATTGTTTCAAGCTCCTTTTCACTTGCCCATGCAAATGGGGTAGGCTCAGGAGTATGGGTCTTTTTGGGAATCGGTGTGAAGTGGTCACTCACGACCAGAATTCTGTAGGACTCAAAATCCTTCAAGCCTTTTAGAACGGTACCCACCACCTTCTCATCAAAGGCTTCAATGGCCTTTATTTTTTCCCGAATGTTTCCGCTATGGCCGGCCTCATCCGGTGCTTCCACATGAAGTAAGACAAAGTCGTGGCTCTGCAAGGCCTTCAAGGCCGCTTCAGCCTTTCCCAGGTAGTTGGTGTCAAGGTAGCCCGTGGCCCCTTTCACGCGGATAGGGTCAAATCCGGCATAGATACCGATGCCTCTGACAAGATCTACTGCGCAAATGACCACGCCTTCTAAACCATATGTATCTTTAAATAAGGGTAACTCGGGGGGTCTTCCTTGACCCCACACCCAGATGGAATTGGCCACCTTAAGGCCTTCCCCTCTTCTCCCCACGTTAACGGGGTGGTCTTTCAAGATCCCCCAGGAGCTTCTGATCAGGTTGGGGACGGGATTGTCGCGTGACTGATTTAGGTATTGGGCCATATTCTGATCCAACACATCGTGAGGTGGGATGGTCAGGATATCCTCTGGCCCGTTCTCCCATACCAGCAGGTGGCGATAAGCCACGCCCTGGTATATGGTTATTTCCGGGGTGCTGATTTCCTGCTTTAGACTCTCCACAATATGTTCAGCCTCAGCGGTAGAAATATCGCCTGAGCTGTGGCTCAGCATGATAATCTCATCCTCTGATCTTAGGTCCAGCGTAACAAGGTTCATTCTGAAGGCCACCTGATTGGGCTTGAGGGCCACGGCCATGCTGGCTGCTTCCAAGGGCCCTCGTCTGGTATAGTAGATCTTAGAATCGTATCCTAAAAGGGTGAGATTGGCCGTATCACTGCCCGGCTCCATGCCGTCGGGGATGGTTCTTACCAGACCAAGCCGGCAGGCCGCAATCCGATCCATGTGCGGTGTGGCGGCAACCTGCAGAGGCGTTTTCCCGCCAAGTTCGTCGAGGGGATAATCCGCCATGCCGTCTCCCACCAAGAACGCATATTTGGTTTTACTGCGACTGTTCAATGGGGTTCCTTTGAAAGTGAATTGAAGTGCCTAAAGTGATCTAAAGTGACTAAAGTGCCTAAAGTTAGAGGATTGAGTTAGATTGCGCATTCCGCATTCCGACTTCCGCTTTATCCCTCTTCAACCCGGATCATCATCGTCTCATCGGTCAGCACATCCAGATTTTCCATGAGTGATAAGGCCTTTGTGACATTACTCTCTTGCGCCTCATGGGTCAGCATGACAACGGGGACGGATCCCTTCTCCTCTCTTCCCTTTTGGATAACAGAAGCAATGCTGATCTGGTGGTCGCCCAGGACGCCGGATATCTTGGACAGTACGCCAGGTTTATCGACGGCTGCAAACCTGAAATAATAGGCCATGTTCAATTCGTCTATGGGCTGGATGGATATGGCATCATCCTGCGGACGGACATGGGCGAGAGGGGGCATCAATTTGTTGACCCCCTGTCTGACCTGCCTCGCCAGATATATGATATCGGAAACCACAGCGCTTCCCGAAGGTCTTCTTCCCGCGCCCAGCCCGTAATAAAGGTTGGGCCCCACAAAGTCGCCTTCCAGATATATGGCATTATAGACGCCGTTAACGCTGGCCATGATATGGTCGAGGGGAACCATACATGGATGCACCCTTGCAGTAACTTGCCCATCCCGATTCCTGGCCACAGCCAAAAGTTTTATGCAATAACCGAATTCACGCGCAAAGCGGATGTCTTCCGGGGTCAGTTTATCTATCCCTTGCCGGTAGATTCTTTTGAAGGATATTGGGACCCCGAAGGCAATGGAGACGAGGATGGCCAGCTTATGGGCCGCATCAGTACCATCCACATCCAGGGTGGGAGGGTCCTCCGCGTACCCAAGTTCTATGGCCTCTTGTACGGCTTCATCATATGGGAGTTCCCGCTCCGTCATCCGGGTTAAAATGTAGTTTGAAGTCCCATTTAATATACCCATTATGGTTTGAATGCGGTTTGCGGATAATCCTTCTCTAAAAGAACGTATAACTGGGATTCCGCCACCCACGCTCGCCTCAAAGGCAATGCTAACCCCATGGTCATCGGCAGCCTGATAGATTTCCGCTCCGAACTCTGCAAGCAGGGCCTTGTTGGCGGTAACCACATGTTTTCCGTTTTCCATGGCCTTCAGGATGTATTCCTTTGCCTGATCAATGCCGCCCATAAGTTCCACCACCACATGGATATCAGGGTCCTCAATGACCTCCAAGGCTTCTCTGGTTAGGAGGCCTGATTCAAGGGGAATGCCCCTATCAGAATCCAGATCAAGGTCGGCGATTTTTTTGACGATGATGTCCGAACCCACCCTGCTACTGATAATGTCTCTATTGTTTAACAGGACCTCCACCGTGCCGGCCCCTACAGTCCCGAATCCAATGATTCCCACGTTGACTTGTTGCATGGGTCCCCCTTCTTTCACAGCACCTGCTTGATCCCTTTGATAGCCTGTCTGATGCGATGGGGATTTTCCACCAGGGCGAATCTCACATATTCATCACCGTACTCTCCGAAACCGATGCCTGGGGAGACGGCCACCTTTGCCTTCTTGATAAGCATTTTTGAGAATTCGACCGATCCCATCTTGCTATATGGATCTGGGATTTTCGCCCAAACGAACATGGTGGCTTTCGGTTTTTCCAACGGCCAACCAATGCGGTTTAGACCATCAACCAGTGTATCACGTCTCTTACGATAGCTCTCCACAATCTCTTTGACACAATCATAGGGGCCGTTCAAAGCAATAATGGATGCGATCTGGATGGGTTGAAATATGCCGTAGTCCAGATAGCTTTTCAGTCTTCTCAAGGCCCCCACAAGAGTCGGGTTTCCCACACAGAATCCAACCCGCCATCCCGGCATGGAATAGCTTTTGGACAGGCTGAACATCTCTACCCCGATCTCTTTTGCTCCGGGGATCTGGAGGAAGCTTGGCGGCTTGTAACCGTCGAAAACCAGATCGGCGTACGCGAAGTCATGTATGACCATGATCTCGTGCTCTCGACAGAACTCTACGAGCTTCTTAAAGAACTTCCTGTCCACCACCGCGGTTGTGGGATTATGGGGATAGGAGATGATCAGCATCTTCGGGTTTGGCCAGGTCTGCTTGGTGGCCGTTAGCAGATC
Organism: Desulfobacteraceae bacterium; assembly: GCA_050122535.1. GTDB lineage: Bacteria > Desulfobacterota > DSM-4660 > Desulfatiglandales > HGW-15 > JASFEQ01. The sequence continues at coordinate 7,974 of JASFIT010000062.1, forward strand.
TTCAAAAAAATCCCTGTCCGGTCCAATGGGAATACTACGCAGATCTCCTCCCGCTATGATCACCGAATAGGGGTGAATCGGGTATGTTGGATTAGGAGCAAACACCACATCACCCGGGCTTATAGTCGCAAGCACGAGATGGGACAGGCCTTCCTTTGCGCCTATGGTGGCGATGGCTTCAGTATCCGGGTCTACTTCCACTTTGAACCGCCTTTTGTACCACCTGGCGATAGCGTCCCTTAACTTGGTGATTCCTGCTGATGCAGAATATCTATGATTACGTCCCTTTTTTGCAGCTTCGACGAGTTTGTCCACAATATGCTTGGGCGTGGGTATATCTGGGTTTCCCATGCCCATGTCTATGATGTCATCGCCCTTGCGCCTTAAATCCATCTTGAGCGTGTCAACAACCCTGAAGACGTAAGGAGGTAAACGATTCATTCTCCTGAACTCTTGCATGACGCTATTCTCCTTGCGAAAATGTGGAAAGTAAAATGGATTAAACCTTGTTTTTTACATTATAGATTAGAGTTCGTCAAATCTTCAAATGTTCTCTGACCACCAGCAAGGTATCATCTCACCGAAGGCACGGGATTTGTCCGCGCTACTCTCGGTCCCCCCACACGCCCTGTGAGGCCAAGCCCCATTTCTCAAGGCCATATCTATATTGTGAGAGGGAAGTGACCCAATATTTGAGGTTTAACGAGTGAGTTGCAGACTCCCAGCAGTTCTGGGGCGCAAACCCCAAATATTGGGTCACGGCGATGCCCGGTGGAATTCTTTTTGAGATATGGCCTCTCGAAAAAGGGCATGGCCTCACTTCACACCGCTTTAGGGTCTGAATGTAGTTCGCTTGTTTACGATTTGAGACTACAAATCCAATGGACGGGCGAGAATGGACTCGAGCATAATCTTTAAATGTCTGTTTTTAGGCTGTAAAAGCTCTGGATCAGAATCGATCAATCCATATGCCTCCTGTTTGGCTGCCAGCATAAGTTCCGCCTCCCTAATCATTTCGGATAGATCCAATTCTCCCATTCCCGCCTGCCTCGTTCCTGTGAACTCACCATGCCCCCTCAGCGCAAGATCTTTCTTGGCGATCTCAAATCCGTCATGGTTTTCAACCAGGATCTTGAGTCTGGATTTGCTCGGCTCAGGGAGGTTGCTAGAAGTCATCAAAAAACAGAGTCCCCTTTCCTTTCCCCTGCCTACCCGTCCTCTCAACTGGTGCAGTTGCGCCAACCCAAAACGCTCAGGATGTTCAATGACCATAACCGTCGCCATCGGGACATGAACGCCCACCTCTATAACGGTGGTCCCTACCAGGAGATGGATCCGTCCCTTACGAAAATCATTCATCACCGCTTCTCTCTCATCCGGAGAGAGACGGCCATGGACCAATCCGATCCGGAATGGGGGAAGGTAAATCTTCTTGAGTTTTTCAGCCATCTCCAGTGCATTTTTTAGGTCCATCTCCTCTGAGCCTTCAATGACAGGGCATATGACAAAGGCTTGCTGACCCGCGGACATTCTCCCCTTCAATGTCTCGAAAACCCTCCTTTTCTCACCTGCTGTCACCAGGTGAGTGACCACCGGTTTGCGACCCTCAGGAAAGCCTTCTATAAAGGAAAGATCCATGTCTCCGTAAAAGCTAATGGCCAGGGTCCTGGGAATGGGTGTGGCCGTCATGACAAGGATGTGGGGGTTTTCCCCTTTCCGGTCCACTGAAGCGCGGTCTCTCACCCCGAAGCGTTGCTGCTCGTCAATGACCACAAGACCCAGTCTTGCGAAATGAAGGCCTTTTTGTATGAGGGATTGCGTCCCGATCACCAGGTTGTACTCTTGCTTTTTGATTCTCTCATAAACCTCTTGGCGCTCAGACTTTTTCAGTTTTCCCGTCAAGAGAACAGGTCGAAATCCCATCTTAGGTGCAAGGTTCAAAAAGTATTCAAAATGTTGATTGGCCAATTCCTGCGTGGGGACCATGATGGCCACCTGGTGGTTGTTGCGGATGCTGATATGGGCGGCCACTGCTGCGATCACGGTCTTGCCGCATCCCACATCCCCCAGAAGCAATCGATTCATGCATTTCCCCGTGGTAAAATCTGTAAACATATCCTCTACGGCTCTCATCTGATGAGAGGTTAGTCTAAAGGGGAAGAATTCTTTCAAGTCATCCCTCAGACCGGAAGGTATGGCGAAGGCTGGGCTTGTCCTCGTCTCTTTGAATCTCTTCCTAAAAGCCATGGTTAGCATGACCAGAAAGAACCGGTCGAAAATGAGTCTTTTGTGGGACAGGGTGTCAAATCGGTTCAGTTCATCAATGGTGGATTCCTCAGAAGGGAAATGGGCCTGTTCCAACGCCCCAGTGAGATGGGGAAGGCCCAGGCGGCTTGTGATTTCTTCGGGAACGGGATCCACCAGGGCGGTCAGATGCTCATCCAGTGCCCTTCTAATCATTGACCTCAAAAGATTTGCCGAGATTCCTGGAACGGCCGGATACACAGGGTAGAAGCCCAGTCCTCCTTTTTCCGATTGAGGCTCTTGAGCACCGGGGAGGATAATGTCGGGATGCACCATCTGTCTCTGCCCCCTATGTATTTGAATACGACCATAGGCGAGCAGTTCCAGGCCAGGCGTGGCATACTTGGTAAGGTGGGGTTTCTTGTATTGAAACCAGAGGAGGGCCAAGCGGCTTTCTTTGTCCCGAAGAACGACCTTGAACAGCCTCTTGCGGCTTGGATAGTATCTCTCTTCTCTTCCAGAGACGACCGTACCCTTGACCAAGACAGGGCGTCCCTCCTCGGCCTTGCCTATGGGGGAAATCCGTGTGCGATCCTCGTAGCGGAAAGGAATAAAAAAGAGCAAATCAAAGACCGTATGGAGCCCTTTCTGGGCCAAATACGTGGCCCTTTTGGGTCCGACGCCTTTAAGACGAGTCAGAGGTAGGGTGAGTTTCTGTATCTGTCTGAGAGGAGCATCTTTTTTGGCAATCATTAATATTCTTTAGGGATTCATATTTGACTAGTCTTTCCAACCGTGGATACCGATCAGGTCAACAAAACGACATCCACCCAGGTTTTTCTGCCTGAATTGATCTTTTCTCCTGACAATCTTGATCAATTCCTGGCTGAACTTGTCGCCAATGGGAATGACCATTCGGCCCCCCTCTGCGAGCTGTTCGCACAAGGGTTCAGGGATCTTCGGGGCGCCAGCTGTGACCATGATGGCATCGTAAGGCTCATATTCTTTCCACCCGAGTGTCCCATCAAAGGCACTGAATAGGACATTGGAATAGCCCAGGTCGTCGAGCAGGACTCTCGCATTTTCCATGAGTGGTCGGATTCTCTCAATGGTGTAAACCTTCTTCGATAACTCGGCCAGGATGGCTGTCTGGTATCCACTGCCCGTTCCTATTTCCAGGGTCTTCTCTTTGCCTGCAAGTTCGAGAGCCTGTGTCATGAGGGCGACGATGTAAGGTTGGGATATGGTCTGCTGATGCCCAATAGGCAGGGGATGGTCATTGTAGGCCTCTCCCACGAGGGCCTCTTCCACAAAGAGGTGCCGAGGGATCTTTCCCATGGCCTTCAACACCCCTGGGTCTATTATGCCACGCGGCATAAGCTGATCCTTGACCATGCGCTCTCTCGCTATACGATAATCGTGGGGCATCAGGTTTCCCAAAAAACGATGCTTTGCCTATGCCATACAAAATGGGGTGAGAAAAAATAACAGCAATTTCAGGCCGTTATAAAGAACGATCATGGGGGTCCCATTACGCTTCAATGCCTCGATGAGATTAGCACACAAGGGAAATGATTGTAAACCTGAGAGCCATCCCAGGGCAATGGACAGGAATGTGATTATAGGTGATCCAAAAGACGCTGGGGCAGGTTATCGAATGGGCCGTTTGACATGATCAGGATAAGATCTCCTTCCCGACTTTGCTGGATGATTTCATCCAGTAGATGATTTGTATCCGGAGCGTATAAGGCCTTTAAACCCCTCCTCTTGAGCGCCTCCACCAGTTCTTTAGAAGAGAACCTTTCTTTCGGCGGGATTTTTTCCATCAAAGGGGGTTCCGGTATCATGACCAGGTCTGCTTGGTCAAAGGAGCGGCCATATCTATCCTGAAAAATGTTTCGACGACTTGAGTTGGATCTCGGCTCGAAGACAGCGATAAGGCGACGCGTCCGGTATTTCTCTCTCACGGCCTGGATGGTTTTCCTCACCGCTGTGGGATGATGGGCGAAATCGTCCAGCACCAGGACGCCTCTTTTTTCTCCTTTTTTCTCTTGTCTCCTTTTGATCCCCCCAAAACCTTTCACCCCTTCAGATAGATTTCGTTGATCTATCTCCAAGAAATCAGAGAGGACCACAGTGGCCAAAAGGTTGGAGATGTTATGTTCTCCATAGAGGGGGGTGAGGAGAGGCATGTATTCCTTACCTTGTTTCAGAATCGTAAGGCGTGTCTGGTCTTCCTCAACAGTAAGATCAAAGGCCTTCCATTCTGCTTCTTCATTTAAACCGTATGTGATAACCGGGCATTTTGCCTTTACGCACTCTTCCCTAACAATAGGATCATCTGCGTTTGCAATGAGCAAGCCTTCGGGCGGAATAAGGTTGATTAACTTGCGGAAGCTCTCTACCACGTGTTGGATGTCACGGTAGATGTCCGCATGATCAAATTCGATGCTGGTGAGGATGGTGATCCATGGGTTGTAGTGGAGGAACTTCGGCCCCTTGTCGAAAAAGGCGGTATCATATTCATCACCCTCTATGACGAAATATGGGCCATTTCCCAACTGGAAATTTCCCCTGAAATTGTTGGGTATTCCACCAACCATAAAACTTGGCTGCATGCCCGCCTCCTCCAGGATCCAGGCAGCGAGGGCTGTGGTGGTGGTCTTGCCATGCGTTCCGCAGACAGCAATGGATTTCTTGTCCTTCATGGCGAATTGCGTAAGGGCCTGGGGCATGGACAGGTAAGGAATCTTTAGCCTAGAGAGCTCGATAGCCTCTGGATTGAGCCTTGTGATCACATTGCCCACGATGACCAGGTCAGGAACAGGAGCCAGGTTCTTGGGGTGATACCCTTCAAGCACAGGGATGGCCAGCCCTTCAAGAAAGTTGCTCATGGGAGGATAAACATTTTGATCCGAGCCCGTGACAAGACATCCTTTTTGTTTAAGAATGCCAGCCAGGGGGGCCATCCCTGCCCCACAAATACCCATAAGGTGTATGTGATGTGGTTTGGCAGGCGCCCTATTGAGCGAGGGCGACAGTTCTGCAAAAGGTGTCTGATTTTTGTTTTCAATGGACATATTGCGTTTTTTTGAAAGGGATACAGTCCATGTTTCCCTCGGCCCCTCAAGGATTCTCTCCTTGACTATTTCCCATTTTTCCTATAAATATAATACTTTTAAGAACAGAAATTCCTTAATGAGATGGCCCCCACCCAGGAGACCCATTTAGATGCAATGCAAAAACCATCCTAACAAGCGTGCCCAACACCTTTGCGCGGGTTGTGGCATTCCCCTTTGCGACGAGTGCGCGGAAGAGACCAAGCCTGATCAATTCTACTGTTTCCAATGTGCCATGCTATCCTCTGTTTCGGCGGTTGGTACGAGCATAAAGGGTAAGCGCGAGAAGGCCACAGAAGAAAAAGTAAAGAAAAAGGTAAAACTGGGTGCTTTCCATTATTTTGTGATCGCCGCCGGTGTCCTGATCCTGGCCATGTGGGGATTCATCCTCTTTGGTGGTGAAAAGCCCCCTACTGGCACCGTCGATGTTACACAAAACAGCAGGGTTCTACTCTTCCTGGTGGACAGTGCCATCAAACGCTATGCCCATTACGAAGGGAATAATTACCCTGAAAGGCTCACTGATCTCATTCCAAAATATCTCTCCTTGGGAGATAGCCAGGCCACGCAGTTGATCGGCTTGTATTACGAAAGGGATCCTGAAATAGGTTATCGGCTAGCATTGGCCAATCCCACGCCAGGGGAAATGCGTATTATTATAACCCCCGGTGGCATTCAATATCAACTTCCACCGGGTGAGGGGGCCTAAATGAGGAGAAATGCCGGCTTTACCTTGGTAGAGCTCATGGTGGTCATAGCCATTGTGGGTGCTTTGTCTGCTACGGCATTGCCGCTTTACCGCACGTATCGAATGCGGGCGTATGGTTCGGAGGCTTCTTTGATGCTGCGAAAGCTTCTGGATGCCCAGATCATCTATTACCTGGAAAACAATAGGTTTTTTCCAGAAAATGACACGCCCGTTATCATATTCAAGGATGATGCACCGACCAAAGCGGAGTTTGGACAGATCAGCAATGCCCTCAAGATAATCATTCCCGCGGGCCATCAACTGCACTATGATATTCGAGCCTTTCCAGCCTCGGCCGATGAGTCCTGCACCATTGTCATTTCTGCCGACTTCCCTATTTATAAAGACGGGAGCAGGCAATTGATTGGAAACGTGACCAGAGGAGGAATTATTACGATTTTCTCGGCCGGTTAGCGCCGGCTCCCTTGTCCATTCCTGATCTGTTTTGTCCATCTTGGTCTGGAAGAAACGCCAAAAAAACCCCATGCGGTCAGGCCCAGATCCATCTTCCCTTTCTCCATTCTCAAGACCATTAATCCAAGACGATGAATCTTCAGTCCCTATTCGAAAATCTTATAAACAGCGGGCCAAAATTCTCTGACCCCGAGGTGACACGAAAGATCAAGGCCCTCAATATATTTCAGCTGGGCTACATCATGCTGGCCCCCCTCCTGGGTCTTTTCTACTTTTATGTGGGGGCCATTTCCCTCTTTTATGTAATCATCGTTGCTGGGCTGCTCATGATCCCATCTGTGATAATTTTGAGGAAGACAAAAGGTATCCTCTGGATGGCCAACTATTCTATTTTTGTCCTCTGGGCCACCCTTTTTATCGTCTCATGGAACACCGGTGCCATGACTTCAGAAGGAGTCATGTCAACGTCCTGGTTACTGAATGGAGGGATCCTCCTCTTGGCCGTTTTTTTGAACGGCTATGCATGGGGTGCATTCTGGGCTCTAATAGTCCTCGTGCAAGCGGCTGTTGTCAGCTATCTT
>JASFIT010000063.1:0-14960 GCA_050122535.1 Desulfobacteraceae bacterium
CTGGGTTCCTAAGATGGGCATACAGATCATATTCCTCGTCCTAAATCCACTCCACTCGTCCACTTCTCTATTGAAGCGCGGGTCGCCATACACATCATCATTGATGACTTCCGTTTTCAAAGACTGAGCAACGGTCCCTGCAATGCCTTTTCCCAGCGGGAGATGAATAACTCTGTCCGGTTCTATCCCCTCAGCCACCTTGGCCCAGATTTCCCGTTTTTTAGGGTCATAGATGTATAGCGTGCTTCTTTCAGCATTCATGGCAAGGCTTATTTCATGCACGATTCTCAAGAGCATTTGATCCAGATTCTTTTCCGTACTTATGGCCTTATTCACTTCGACGATGGTCATCATTTCCTGGAACCTACTGGCATCATCCGTCTCCTCCATAAACCAATGCGCACTCTCCTTATCAAGGGTTCGGGTCTGATCTCCCTTCAACAGGCGGAGTTCTTGTATCACCTCCTCGATGGATGCGAATCGGTCCTCAGGTCTTTTGGCCATCATCTTTTGAATAAGCTGACAGAGCCCTTTGCTCAGGCTAGGGTTCGCCTCTCTCGGTGATCTGGGATAATCAGTCACATGCTTTGCCATGACCGCAGCAGGCAGATTACCCGTAAAGGGCGGCTTAGCGGTTACCATGTGATAGCACGTAGCCCCCAAGGAATAAATGTCAGATGAAAAGCTGAGCTCCCCACGCAGGGCCTCAGGAGACATGTAGTGGGGGGATCCTTCCACCTTTTTTGCTCCACCCTCAATTCTCACCTCGTGTAGATCTAGGGCGATTCCGAAATCGGCAACCTTCACCTCCCTGTGTTTATTCAGTAGCAGATTGCTTGGTTTGACGTCTCGATGGATAATATTTTGCCTATGGGCCTTTCTAAGACCTTCTGATGCCTGCAAGATGATATCTATCGCTTCACCTTCTGAAATTGCCTCATCCTCATAGATGCGCTCTCGCACGCTTTTCCCATCCACGTACTCCATGGCTACAAAAAAGACATTCTTCTGTTTTCCCACATAGTATATCTGAACGATATTGTTGTGGATGATTTGAGCCGCGGTTCTCGCCTCACGTGAAAGTCGACGAATGAAATCCTCATTATTAGCGACACCTGGCCTAAGCACTTTAAGGGCGACCGGTCTGTCCAAAGATAACTGCCTCCCCGAGTAAACGACGCCCATTCCTCCCAGTCCGATCTTCTCCTCAGCCACAAAATCACCCAGCACCATGCCCCGTCTTAACTCACTCTCCTTTTCCGTAATCTTGCAAAAGGTGTGGCACCTTGGACAGGCAAAACTATAGCCTATGGGAAAGCCGGTCACATTGAATGCATTCCCGCAATCGCATCGTAACATGTGTGGGGGATCACCCGCGACGAAGGTATCCAGCTCCTGTTCACTCAAATCTGTCATAGCGCTTTTTTCCCGGGCCAAGGCAAGACCCTGAAGCCTAACTTCTTGGCCCTATTCGACTCAAGCATCGATCAGACGTTATTTTTTAATCGTTATTGGTGATCCGTTTCAGGGCCAATCTCCATTGGGGTTTGATTTTACCATATTTCCCTGGGCACACGAAAGGTGTATGCCCATCCGGCCCACAAGCCTCGCCTCCACCTCAAACCTTCCTTCCTCGGATTCCATAGACCACCATGACTGCAACCTTATTGCAATTTCCCCAATTTTGTGTCAGGTGGCCGTGCAAATGCAGTTAGAATCGGCATCCGTTAGGGTGATACTGTGACAGGATATGTCTGTGTTTTTGTTGGAGGGGTAAGGGTTCATGGACTTTGCCGGAAGATTCCAGCAGGAATGTGGTCTCGCTAAATCGGGCTGAGCAGGTGGGTAGGATAAAGAGTCCTGATGAGAAGAACCTTTCTCACTTCCTTCGAACCGCTCCCTTCATTTAATTAAAGATTCCATCTTTACAAGAATCTCATTTACCTTAGGGTGATAGGGCCGTTCCGATCCCAGTTCTTCAACCGCCAGTTGTAGTTCTCTTTTCAGCCTGAACAGTTCAAGTATTTCCCCGTGGTCATACCCCTTGCCGAGAAGGAGGTTATAGATTTCCTCAATATAGGTCATCCCGTCATTGTAACTCTGTGGTATTATATGGATCATTTTAGTCATGAGGCGAGACGCTTCAACAGCATCCATGGTATTCTGTTTCCAAGTCTGGCCGGTGCCGACCAGACCGAATCTATCTCTATCCTCGTGTACCAAGGCTCTTTTGCTATAGATAAACAAATAGGGGATGTAATAAGGTAGGCCGCTTTCGTGGATGAGAGAAACGGTTTGCAAGAAGGTCTCCTCGGTCTCCCCAGGATAACCGACAATAAAACTACCGCGACTCTGGATTCCCGCATCACTAAGCATTTTGATGGCGTTGATCGATTCGTCACGATCGAGTTTCTTGTCCATGTTCTTCAGTATGGCCGGGCTGCCGGATTCGATCCCCAAATAGACGAATTCACACCCGGCCTTTTTCATCATTTTCACGAGTTCCGGGTCCAAGGCGCTGGCGCGAGCATAAGAGGACCATGAAAAATCAAAATCCTCCCGGATCATCATCTCCAACACCTTTTTCAATTTGGCTTTGTTACCCGTAAAATTGTCATCTGCAAAACGGATATGCTCCACAAACCCTAGTTGATTGATCAGCTTCAGCTCCTTTTCCAATACGGCCATCGATTTATAGTGCACTTGGGGAAAAAGCCAACGAAAGGTGCAAAACCGGCAGCGGAAATGACAGCCACGACTGGTATTTACGGGCAGCGTTTTGCGGAGATAGGCCTTAGGGATTTTATCCCATGAGATAGTCGTCTCATCGATGGGCAGGTCTTCTTGCTCCCGTGACGTGAATCTCAACTTCCTCCCATCGTCAAAAATTGCCAGATTGGGAACATGTTCGAGATGACCCCCGTTGGACAAAGAATCGAGCACTCTGATAAGCGTTTGCTCCCCTTGGGCCTCAATGATAAAGGCATCCACTTTTCCGTGAAAGGCGGTTAAGGAATTCTTGTATTGGGACGTAAGATCTTCCCCAGGATCCAGGAGCCTCTTAACGAGCATGCCCCCAACAATGACGGCAATATCAGGGTCAATCCTTTTGATCTCAGAAGCCATGTGTTTGATGTCATCCAAGAAGATGAAATTGGACGAGATACAGACGGCCAAAGGCTTATCTTTTAAGGTTTCTTCCAAATTTGAGATGGCGAAATTATGAATGAGGAATGGGTCGTATCCATGCCCCAGAAGGTACTGGTACAGGTAGATGCCGTTCAAAGTAATATTATTTGAGAGTGAATAATGTTTAGTGACATTGTCAGACGATAGTGGCAGGGGTTTGTGCTGGTTTTTCAAGAAATTCATCAAGTCAAATAGGTCCATATAACGACCGTCCATGGTGAGATAGAGTTTTTTCATATTTTCGTTCACACCTCTTTGGATGGACGGAAGGTCAAGATCGGGAAATCTGGATGCAATACGATCGGCCCGGCTTTGCGCCACGGTCATCCTTTCACGGATCCGTTGGTCATTATCAAGAGGCTTATGGTTTGCGATGATAATTACTCTTGTATTTCTCATGACATACCTGCCGGGATTCATTGAAATGGCCCACTCTTCTTAAGGGTTTCAAAGGGTTGGCCAGAGGGCTTATGAGGCATTATCAATATAAGAATCGACCCTTGGGAAGGCAAGCACTTCTCATTCAAAAAGACGAAGGGCCTCGCAATGAAAACCGTATGATCCTTTCACCAAAAAAATCCCCATATCTGTCTGATATGGGGAGGTTCTCAAGTCTCCAAATGTCCTTAACCAAACGCCCCGCTCTATCCAAGGTACTTTCCGTAGGATCGCCTTCTGATTCTAAAGCTTTAGAGTTCCAGCCATGAATCGGAATAGAGACTTTGACCGAGAATCACCCGGGCCGTCTTCATGTAATCCTGCATCTCCTTGGAGAGGGAATTCGTATCTATTTCCTCTCCATCCATCACTTTATGGATGATCTCCACTACTTCCGGCTTCTCGCCCCTGGCAATGGCTATCAGCGGGTCGTCGTAGGCATCCGCAATACAGGAGTACATGCCCTTTCTCTCAAGCATCACCATGTAGGTCTGGTTGAGGATAGGTCTGAGATGGTCAGGCGGGCCATTGGAAACATTTGAAAGGCCACAGGTGGATTTTATACCGGGGAACATATCCTGTAGCATCTCCTGAAAGGCCATGAGGCTCATGAGTTGAGGCTGCTGAATGTTTACAGGCGTTACGATGCCGTCCACAAATATGTCTTCGTTGGGCACACCCGCCTCGTTGGCCGCATAGATGAGTTCCGCTGCCAAGGCGCCCCTTTCGTTCTCATCTCTGGGAAGCCCTTCTGGCCCCCACAAGAGTGCGATCATGTTTGCCTTATATTTGACGGCAAGCGGGATCATGTTCTCATATCTTTCAGGTCTGCACATGATAGAATTGATGATGGCCTTCCCTTTGTGTATGGCGAGTCCGGCCTCCATGGCCTCTATGTTGGAGGTATCCAGACAGAGGGGAGGCGTCTCCCCAATCTCTTCCTGGATCGTCTTTACCACAAACTCCATCAACTCCGGTCCCCCCTTTCGGGCGGGTCCCAGGTTGACGTCGATCCAGTCCATACCCTTCTCTTTCTGCCTTTTCACTTCCTCTGCGATAGGGCCTGGATCCTTCTCCTTGAAGGCCTTGCCAATAACCCTGCTAATGACGTTTAAATTCTCTCCGATCAGTAGCATAGTAATACTCCCTATTCCGATTCTTGGGGGACCTGTATTATCCTCTGCTGGTTACGAAAGGAAAATCCTCAGAGAATCACGTTGCCATATCTTTCAGGAACTTTGGTATCAAGGATGCCTCCCTCGGACCAATGATCACCTCCCAATCTGGCAACTCCTCTTCCAAGTCTCCGCTAATGGCTGCAGCATACCCTGGGATAATGATTTTTTTGTGGGCTACCTTATCCGCAATGCCGCATTTCTTGACAAAACTGCCCACCAAATCGCCCGCAAACTTGCCTGCGGCCCAGGCGGTCATCACCGAAAGACCCTCTGTGTCTGCGATGAGGAGCCAGCTAGGGACCCTGCTCCCCTCAATTTCACCGCTGACAATAAAGTATGTGAGGGAGAAGTTGGTGGTCACCAACAGGGGCGAGTTCTCGTCAGGGCTCCCAATTTCATAGATCCCAGGAGAGGTGGCCATGGGGCGCTGGGGATCTGTATAGATATTCAGGCGGCTCAGGAGCAAGGGAAAGAGGCTGTGTCCCTGCAGATCTGACAGGACGATGATGCCGCCATATTTTGCTACAAATATGGAGGCAATCAATGTCTCCCGCATAAGATCATCTGCCATCTCGCACGGGAGGGTGATGGTCGGAAAGCCCAACGGCCTGTATTTTTTCTGTATGGCCCCGCGGCGGATTACGATCTGCTCTTCAAAGGCCTTCCCCACGGCCCGTGCCCCGGAGTCAATAACCAGGTCCTTGAGGCCATTTTCCGTGAGTTTGGTGGTAAGCTCTGAGACCTCTTCAAGGCCGTCTCCCTTGACGGCCAGGGGGCAGCCATGCTCTTTGGCCAGGTTAGCCATGCTCTCCATGTTTTGGCTGGTTGCTGCATAGATGAGGGGCTTGCCGTCTGCACATACTTTTAGGCCGGCCTCCATGACGGTCGCGTCCTCGCTCATAAGGATCATGCCATCGCCCACCTCATTTTTCACCTTTGTAACCAGGGCCTGAAATTTCTCTGCATCACTAGAGAGCGATTTCACGGCCACCAGATCTGCTCTCAGGATTATGCCCACCCGCTCGTATTCCAGGGTCTTGAACCGCTCAAGGCGGCCTGCCACCTCCTCATCACTCATCTCATCCGTGATAAGAACCGCGATGCCTGGGGGATTCACAAAGGTCTTTTCATGGCGAAAGAGCACCGTTTCGCCACCAACCTTCAATGTCTTTTCCCCTTGGCCGATCTGAACAACCCTGATGGGCGGTGCCGAGGCCTCAGCCAGTTCTGCCTTTGCCTCTTCTGAAACATAGGGGCAGGAGGCCAGTTCTGCCTTGCCTCCGGCCAGGGCCATGGCAAATGCGAGGCAGGTGGGTACCCCGCACTCCCCGCAGTTGGTCTTGGGCAGCAGCTTGAAGATCTGAATTCCCGTTATAGCCATATGTTTACTCCCTTGTTAGTCATGATAAGTGTTTCTTTTACATAAGCGGATCCATGGACAGGGCCGGGTGGCCCTTTTCCTCCAAGAAGGGGAGGATTTCCTCTTCGGTAACCCCTATGGTTTCGTCGGCAATCATATCTGGCAGATCCGGGATACCCAGCTCTTCTGCCCGCTGTTTCAGGCGATCCCCAATCTCCTCCTTAAGGGACTTTGGCATCCAGACCAGGCGCTTGATCCCGCCATCCCCGCTGAGCCACTTCTTCTGTGTGATATTGTATTTGCCGTGCCCCACAAAACCGGGGGTGCTGGCCCCGCCACCGATGGTTCCGGCAAGGGTGGTGAATTTCATGCCACTGGGCGTCATACCCATGTAATCACGGTCCACCGTCATGACCCCATTGCACATGGGCAGGATGGCGGCAATACATTCACAACACCCGCAGGTGGTCATGGGGTCATACACGATGCTGTAAAAATTGTAGTGATCCAGGGCCTTGCGAGAGGCCTTGAAGAGGAAGTCGTTACATCCCTTCCACTGTCCCAGGTTGGGATCCAGGCACTCTCCTTTCTCTACGGGCTGGTTTGGACCCGTGGGGTTGATCTCGTTGGAGGCCTTGCAGTCCATCCAGTTGTAGGCGCCGCAAAGACCGGTCCTCTCAGGGCTAATAATGCACACATGACTGGGCGCAAAGGACTGGCAGAGGGTACAGGAATAATAGATCTCAACGCCCTCATCGGTCATGCCCTCGATCCGGGCGTCCCGTTCCCCGTACACCTGCCTTGCCGTCTCCACGATCTCTTTTACCTTATCCTCTTCGGTGTAGAGTTTCACCTGCACCTTGTCAAGAATGGCGCCAAAGTCCTGGTGAAACTTGGCATGGAGGATATCTCCGATGTGTTTGATCTTCAGGCCCTTGGCCACTGCCGCCTTGGACATCCTTATCCATGCGATGTCTCTCTGGCCAATATGCATAAGGCCCTGGGCATAGTTGACAAGGTGGTGAATCTGCCTTTCCAGGATGGGCTCAAAGTCTTCCTGCATTTTCCTGCCCGCAATCTCCACCGTGATGCCTAAGGGGAGCGTTGCGCCTTCCTCCATATCATCCACGTCAGGACCGAAGACCTCGACCTTGCCATCCTCCACCTCATCCATATCCTTGGATGTGACCCATTCCACGGCCTGGCTCTTGCCCCCACCGCACTCCAAGAAGAGATCATCCTTGCGCACGCGCTCCCCTTCAAAAGCAGGCCCGTAGGAGACCGGTATGGGAACCTCTGAGACAGCGACCTTTAGGCCCCTTACCTCAATGGCCTTGGCTACAAGCTGGTCATGGGGGATATTTGAGACCACATGCTCATAGGTACAGATCCCCGTGGGCAGTATCTCTGGGATGGGCGTGTCAGCGATGGTGGGAAAGCCCCAGTTTATGGCTCCTGCCGCATTGGCGTACCATTCATCGGTCACGGTGCCCAGAGGCATGGCAAAGGCAAAGATCCGATCCTTATTGTAGCGGAGAATACTCTCAAAATCCCCAGGCTTCACGCCGCCGAATGACATGGCGGCCCGAGTGGCAAAGCCCATGGCAAACACCGCTGCCGTATATTCTGGTCCGAAGGAGACAAGACGCGTGGGCCACCCGATCTGTATCCCCGCCTCTATTAACTGCTCCGACATGGTGCGGCCCTCATGGTCTGCACACATGAACACATAAAGGTTCTTTTCCTGAAGCTCCTGGGCAAGCTGGGCGGCAATCTCGTTGCTGGGCGCCGCCCCCAAAATGGCGGCAAAGCCAGGCGCAGTGCCGTCAACGAATTCCACACCCCTCTTGCGCAGAATGATATCATCGGCAGCGCCCAACCAGATTTTTCCGTTACCCCCCGGGTCTTCTGCCTGGGTGTAGAAATCCGGGAACTCCAGATAGCGTATAGCCTCAATAATCTCTTCTGCAAAAAATGTGGCCATCCCGGCCTCCAGGGTGGGTGCCAGGTAGGGAAGCCACACCTGATCGTCCACCACGGGGGGGAGCAGGGATCGACACCGCTCCAGGACCGGTTGGAGATCTCCCAGCTTTTGCACTGGGATTTCCAAAATGCCATAGATAATGGGAAGATAATAGGCCGTGTTGGGATAGCCCACCTCCTGATCAGGCCCCCACTTCTCTAAGGCTTCTTGATACTTGGCCTCTGCCCTGCCCACAATCTTGTGGGCGCCACGGATTGCTGCTGAACAAATGATCTTCGACATCGTCTAAACCTCTCATCTTTTTTATGAAATCAAGTCCTGAATAAAACCTCTGACCAATTGGATCGCCTCAGGATGTCGCATGATCAGGATGTCTCCTCCTGCCAGGAGGAACAAAAGGGCCGTCATGGCCTCAAGGAGAACGCCCCGCTTTGAAGGATCCCCCAGCAGGGGGGCCTCCTCCTCACTGAGCTTGGCCTCCTTGGTCTTCCAGACCTCCTTTGCCAGATCACACACAATGGGGAACTGGAGCTTGTCATCTTCCTGGGTCAAGGCCGCCATGCGGTCCCTTTCCATCACTGAATAAGAATACTCCAACCCGTAGCCCAATGAAGCGACCGTGGGGTCCACGAGGATACGTTCATCTGGTACACCCAGGTTCCCCAGCAGGATATTGAGCTGTTTGGCCAGGTTGATATCAATGGGGCTGGAGGCGGCTATGGTATGCTTATAAGCAATCGCAGCGGCCCCTAAGGCCTTGTGGGTGCTTTCCTCCACAGGACCGATAATGATATTCTCCCCTTCACAGGCCTCGGCCACCATTTTAAGCACTTCCGTATCCTTCTCCGGGTTGGCGGTCCCCCAGACGATCAGGGGGACCTGGATGCCTGCCAGCACTTTTTTGGTCACCTCCACCGCCTCTTCTGCTGGCACGTCCTGGTCATTGGGATCTGTGCTGGCCAACTGCAATGCCACTATTTCTGCCCCGTGTGAATCCACGCATTTTTTGGCCCAGGCCGCCGGGTCATGCACAACGTCGGCAAAGGGCGCCAACGCCGCCTCGGGCCAATCCTTCGGGGGCGCATCATACACCTCCATGGCTATTTTGGGGGGATGGGGCAGATCGCCCTCAAACAGGTGGAAAGGATAGCTGGTCTCCCCACCCACCATCAGGCGGTTCGATTCTTTGCCCAGCGGGATTTCTCTGATCACACCATCGTACCCTATCTTGGGGATTTCAAATGCCATATGGGCTCCTCCCTTATCCTCTATTTTTTCCCTTTTTGCATGCCGCACAGCATGAGACAACGCTCAGCTTCGCTCTTGGCCTGTTCCTCATTAAACCCCAGATCTATCTCTTTAAAGCTTCTCTGCCGCTCTGAAAGGGAAATACGGGGCATGGCCACCCTTTCCTTCAACGGGGCATCCTCAGGCCTGAACTCCATCCCCTGCCAGTCCCCCTTACGGGCTGCACTCATATCCTCTTCTCTCAGATATAGATCTATGGCACTGGCCACATTCTTTCCGAAGCCAACCGCTTCCACCACTGTCCTGGGGCCTGAGACCACATCGCCTCCTGCGAATATCCCAGGCATATTGGTCAGGCCTGTCTGCGGATCTACCACGATCCACCCCCTCTTTGAAGCCTTAATTTCTCCTTCAAGGGACAGGGGGCCCAGGTCAGGTTGCTGACCAATGGCTGCGATCACAACATCTGTCTTCACCTCAAATTCAGATCCTTTAATGGGAATGGGTCTGCGTCGGCCCGATTCATCAGGTTCTCCCAGCTCCATGCGAACACACTGCAGAGCGCCGACCTCTCCGTTCTCTCCTATGATTTTAGTGGGGGCGGTCAAAAACTCTATTTCGATGCCCTCCTCCATCGCCTCGTCCACCTCATAAGCATATGCGGGCATCTCCTCCCGGGTCCTTCGGTAGAGGATGGCCACATCTCGAAATCCCAGGCGCTTGGCCACTCGGGCACTATCCACCGCCACATTTCCGCCCCCTATAACCACGGCTCGCCCCTTGAGCAGGGTGGGTTTCCCCAGGTGGATATCCCTTAAAAACGTGATACCATCAATAACACCCTTTAAGTCATCTTCCCCTGGGACGCCAAGCTTTATGGGCCGATGACATCCGATGCCGATAAATATGCTCTGATAATCCCTTTGAATATCCTGAAATCCGATATCCTTTCCGATTTCCACGTTCAATTTGATCTCCACACCCAACTCTCTTATCTTCTCGATTTCAGCCTGGAGAATATCGCGTGGGAGACGGAACTCGGGAATCCCAACGGCCATCATGCCGCCCGCCACAGGCAGTTTTTCAAAGACAGTAACCGGGTAGCCCTCGATAGCCAGATAACAGGCGGCCGTTAGCCCGGCCGGACCGGCGCCGATGATGGCCACTTTTTCCCTTTTTTCCCCCTTCTTTTCTGGAATATAGGAAATATCTGAATAGAGATCCTCATCGGCCAAGAATCTCTTGAGGGCCTCAATGGCTATCGGCTTGTCAATGTTCCCCCGATTACATTCCGTCTCACAGGGGTGGGGACAGACCCGACCGCATATGGCCGGGAAGGGCATCTCTCTCTTGATCAACTTGAGCCCCTCCGCATATTTTCCCTGGGAAATGGCAGCAATAAACCCGGGGATGCTTATATGGGCCGGACAGGATGCCTTGCAAGGTCCGGCGGCCCATGGTTCAAAGGCCTCAGGATCAACATACCCCTCTTTGATGGCCATCTCACGAAGCACGTCAACCACGTTGCTAAACACCACCTCCTGGGGGCAGACAAAGGCACAGGTATCACAATGGGAACAGAACCATATGGCCTCGGACCCCAGGAGCTGTTCCTTGAGCCCCATTTTTATCATGTGGATGATTCTTCTGGGGTCAAAGGCCGACTCCGCCCGGCTCACAGGGCATACCCCGGTGCATGTGCCACAGTCAAAACAGCGGCTTGCCACCTCGCCCCCAGGCATTTCGGTCACCTCAAACTTAAATCCATGTTTCAAATCATTCTTGGTTACAGTCAAGGGATACTCCTGTATGTCTAGTATGTATCTTCAAGTTATAAAATCGCTTTCGCGATTCTATCCCACGCGGCTTGGCCGCTCAAAAAAAATGAAATGCCTAAGCAGTCAACGTTAAACGGCAGGGCCATGTTACGCCTTCCACTCCCTGGGTCATTGGGCACTCTGCACCGCGGATTCCGCCATCTTCTTCTCTTGCTTTCCTACCTCACCAATGATCATCTCATTCATTTTCTCCGCCATTCTCGCCTCAATCACTTCAGGAATATGTTCCCCCTCGTCTCTCACGTCCAAGGTAAGCTTGGCAAATCGGGTCCGTAGCTTCACGCTTTGCACGGCGGAACTCGCTGCCGAGAGCTTCAATTTCAACGCCTCTTGGGAGATGCCTTCGGCCTCCCCCAAGGGGCCCAGCTCCTTGATCTGGTTGGTGAACTTCGTTATGAGCTCCACGTAGAGGGATGCCTCGGCAGCCGAAGCCCATTCCAGGGCCAGCCTTTCGGGCCTCACGCCGGCTGCCTCGATCACCTTCCTGGTAACGTGTGAAGCGACCATGGCATCATAATTACCCACCTGGTAATGACATTCGCCGAGTTGTCACCCGCCCACAAATACGCCGTCTGTGCCCACGCGGAATGCATCGACAATAAAAAGCGGGTCGATTCTGCCGGTACACATAATCCGGATGGTCCTGATATTTGGCGGATACTGAAAACGTGCCACACCAGCCGAGTCGGCTGCTGCGTAGCAACACCAGTTACACAAAAAACCCAATATTTTGGGTTCAAAAGATTCCCTATCCACTCCTCACTCCTCTGTTAGACGTTGGGGCCATCGAAAATCATCTATGAGACCCTGGAAAAATCCGGAAGTCATGGTCTCCATGTTGCTCCCGCGCGGGAACCCAGTAATCAATCGGAGTCTCCTCCAAAGGCTGTTATCTGGCTCAAGATTTGTTCATTGGTAAACCCACCCATGGTTATGGACAAGGTGGGGCAGTGGGATGCACATATCCCGCATCCCTTGCATGAAGCGGATATGGTCTCCGCCTTTTTCTTCTTGCCCACCTTTATCATCTGTATTGATGCGTAAGGGCAGAGGCTCTCACAAAGCCCGCATCCTATGCAGGTGTCCTGATCAACCGATGACACAATGGGCTCAACCATCACATATCCTCTGGCCAGATGAATACAGGCCTTTCCAGCAGCTGCCCTGGCCTGGGCCACCGATTCGGAAATGGGTTTGGGGCCATGGGCCAGACCGCAGAGGTACACCCCTTCCACAGAAAACTCCACTGGCCTGAGCTTTGGATGGGCCTCCAGGAAGAAGCCGTCACTGGTCAGGGGGAGCTTGAGAATTTTTGACAGCGCTTCCGTCTTATTGGGCTCAATCCCCACACTGAGGACCACCAGATCTGGTTCAAGGACCACCTCTTCCCCAAGGATCTTGTCCATGAATTCTACCTGTATGCCTCCTCCATTCTCACTCACCTTGGGGGGATGCTCCTTTTCAAAGTGAACGAACATCACGCCCTTCTCCCTGGCCAGCTGGTAGTAGTCCTCCATAAAACCGTAGGTACGCATGTCACGATAGAGGATTGTGATATGGGCATCAGGGTTCACTTCCAGTATCTTGAGGGCATTCATCACGGCCTGTCCACAGCATACCTTGCTGCAATAGGCCAAATCTTCCCCCCTTGAGCCCACACACTGGATCATGAAGACATCTTTTATCTTTTTTGCCTCTTCCGTGCTACTGAGCTTCTCTTCCAGTTCACGTTGGGTTAACACCTGCTTCGACTTCCCGTAGAGATACTGTTTCGGCTCATAGGCGCGTCCACCCGTGGCAACGATAACGACCCCGTGCTCCAAGACCTGGGAACCCTCCTGGGTGCTTATTGACGTGGTAAAGTTGCCCACATAGCCCGAGACATTCTCAACGCTGGCGTTCGTGTACACCTCTATAAGGGCATTGGATTTTACCTCTGCCACCGTATCCTGGAGGACCTTCCTCGGATCATCGCCATTGAGGGTATAACGCTGATCTCTCACGTTCCCGCCCAGCTCTGCGGATTCTTCCACGAGAAAGCATTGGAACCCTTGTCCAGCGATACTCAGGGCGGCCGTCATACCCGCCATTCCCCCGCCTATGACCAGGGCCTTCTGGGTCACCGGGACCTTCTGCTCAGTCAGGGGCTGGAGCCCACGGGCCTTGTAAACGGCCATCCTGATCAGGTCCTTGGATTTCTCTGAAGCCTCCTCGGGCTGTGCGGAATGGACCCAGGTACAATGATCCCTGATATTGGCCATCTCGAAGAGGCAGCGATTCAGACCTGCGTTTCTGAGGGTTTCCTGGAAAAGGGGTTCGTGGGTCCTGGGCGTGCAGGCGGCCACCACCACCCGATTCAATCGGTTTTCCTCGATCTTTTCGGTGATGGCCTCCTGGGTGTTCTGGGCGCAGCTATAAAGATTGGTGTCCGTATAAACAACATTTTCCATGTTGTCAGCATACTCGGCGAGCTCTTGCACATCCACCACCCCGCCGATATTGGACCCGCAGGAGCAGACAAAGACCCCGACGCGCGGCTCCTCCTCTATCTCTATCTCAGCCGGATAGGTCTTCACCTCTACCCCGATCCCCCGCACATCCTTCAAGGCCGCGGCAGCAAGGGCCGCAGCGCCGCTGGCATCCGTGACACTCTCCGGCACATCCTTGGGACCCTGAAAGGCCCCGGCCACAAAAATGCCTGGCCGCGAGGTCTGGAGCGGCGAAAAGAGGCCGGTCCTACAAAAATCATACTGATTCAAATCGATGTCCATGGCCTCTGCCAAGGGTCTGGCATCGCTGGGTGATTCAAGCCCTTCGGGAAGAACCACCAGATCAAAGCTCTCCTTAAGATGTTTCCCCGCCTCATCCACATAGGAGATCTCTAGAGAGTTGCCATTTCCCCGAACACCTGCAATCCGGCTCCGCACAAAACGGATACCCTTTTCCTTGGCCCGGAGTCTGGCATAGTCAAACTCCTTTCCCTGTGTGCGCATATCCATATAGAATATGGAGATCTCAATGTCCGGGTCGTGCTCCTTTGCCACCAAGGCCTCTTTAATCGCATACATGCAACAAACCGAGCCACAGTAGCCGTTTCCGCACGAGGTGTCCCTTACCCCTATGCACTGCAGAAAGGCAACACGGTGGGCATGTTGCGCGTCAGACGGCCTGATAACCTTACCCAGCGTGGGGCCAGAGGCGGATGTGAGACGCTCAAATTCCATGCCGGTGACCACATCGGGGAGATGACCATATCCGTATGTGGCCAAGACCTCATCGCTGATACGACCAAACCCCGGAGCCACGATAACCGCGCCCACGTTAAGTTCGAGCTCCTCTTCCTCCTCGTAGAGGTTGATCGCTTTGGCCTGACAGGCGGATACACATATGCGGCAGACCTCGTGGTTCTGAAACAGACAATTGGCGGGGTCAATATGAAAACTTGCAGGAACGGCCTGTTCATAATCCCTGTGCGGGGTCTTGGTCAGGGCCAGGCCTTCGTTGTATGTGTCAACCAAAACCATGGGGCAGTATCTGGCACAATCACCACAGGCGGTGCAGAGCTCTTCATCAATATAACGGGGCTGTCGGCGCACCTTGGCGGTAAAGTCGCCCACTTCCCCCTCCACCGAGATCAGTTCCGCTTTGGTGATGATTTCTACGTTTGGAGACCGACCGGCCTCAACCAACTTGGGTGCCAGGATTCAGATGGCACAGTCGTTGGT